>CADBDO010000081.1 GCA_902793515.1 uncultured Erysipelotrichaceae bacterium
ATCTTCATGAAGAAGAAGTGGATGTGCCTCTTAAAGACATTTCGATATCCGATCTCATGAAGTTTAACGAGATAAAAGGTACGAAGTTTATTCGATTGGAAACTGCTTTTCTCTAATTTCTTGTTGAAGATAATCTTCTTGAGGAATTCACCGTCCCCAAGAGATATCACCCTCAAGGCGTAATAGAGCTCGTCATCATGTTCCTTCCATTCAAGGAGCTTGAAGAAACGTCTTTTCGCTTCCTCAAGGACACCTTCCTTCCTTTCCTTTGGAAGACGACTATAAGCCATAAGCCTTTCGATGAAAGAGAGGCGAGGGAACACGCTGTCATCGCCTTCGTAGGCTCTAACGAAGAAGCGGAAGTGGAAGTCCTTTTTGACGATGAGCTTCTTGTATTTCTTCTCAAAGACTTCGTCGTTGAAGAAGCGTCTGAAGAAAGTGTATTGGCCTCTGAATCTGCAGTTCCTTAGGAGCTTCCAGAGGATCCTGGCTTGGAATTCTTTCTCGCTTGAATCTTTGGTGATGAGTAAAGCGTTCAACGCCTCGTTCCTTGTCTCAACGTCATACTGGTATCTCGATTTGACGACCCTCATCGCGTTGACGATAAGGAAACGGTTCACCTTCGATTTTTCTTCTTCGTTCCTCCCACCGTCCAAATTGTTCCTGACGAAAGTGACCCACTTCTTCACATAGTGGCATTTCTTGACGGTAAGCAGGGCTTTATATAAAGGGATAGGCAGAATCTCAGGTTCGTCGTATCTCTTATAAAGAGGTACGAAAAGCCTCTTATAATTGGCCCCTTCTTTAGGAATGGGGTATTTGGCGAACGGGTCTTCGATGTAGTAATCAAGCAGGGCGTCGCTAAGAGCTTTTAGGACGATCTTCTTGTGTTCTCCTTTATAGGAGAGGATGTAGCCAATCCATTCGTGTTTGATTTTGGTGTTCGCAATATACTCGTAGGCGATTTTGTAATGGACTGCCGCGCTTAAGGATCGACTTTCGAGGAAGGCGGCGAACCTCTCGCAGAAGTCTTTGGTCGGAAAGTGTTTTGGGCCCAATCGGGTACGAAGCCTTTTGTCGCCGACTTTAGCAAGAAAAGAAACGATCGTCGGAACCCTCTCAAGGACAAAATCCTCCTTCTCAAAATAGTCCTTGAGCAAATCCTCGGTGTTCTCCCAGTCGAAACGATCTGCGGTCTTGAGATTATGGGTATACATCCAGAACCCTTGCCACAGATCCTTTCCGCGGAAAAAAGGTACAGCGTATTGTGGGCCAGAAGAGTGGTCTACTGGCATATGCTGTAAATCTAAAGAATCGGGATTTATAAATGCAACAGAAGTGAATTTGAAAATTTCTTTAACATTTTCAATGATTCTTATTGGAGGATTTTCTCACTCACAAATTTTCGAACTGAAGTTGATAAAGTTTGAAGTAATATCCCTTGTTTTTGAGAAGGGCTTGATGGTTGCCTTCCTCAATGATTTGGCCGTTCTGAAGGACGATGATGTTATCCGCGTGCTGAATGGTGGAGAGCCTATGGGCGACGACGAGCATCGTTCCGATGTTCTTCATCTTCTCCAAGGATTCCTGGATGAGCATCTCAGTCTCTGTGTCGATATTGGCAGTAGCCTCATCAAGGATAAGGATCTGAGGTTTATGGAGAACGGTTCTGGCGAAGGAAAGAAGCTGTCTTTGCCCGCTAGAGAAGTTCGCGCCTCCTTCAATAACTTCTTCGTTATAAGAGTCTGGCAGTTTCTCAATGAAGCTTGAGGCGTTCACGTATTTGCAGGCTTCGATGACCTCTTCGTCTTTGAAGGACTCGTCTCTTAATGAGACGTTGCTCTTGATCGTGCCAGAGAAGAGGAAAACATCCTGCAGCATCTGACCGACCGCTTTTCTAAGTGACTTTATCTTGATGTGGGTGATATCGATATCGTCGATGAGGATCTGGCCTTTCTGAATCTCGTAATTCCTGACGATCAAAGAAAGGATGGTCGTCTTTCCTGCGCCTGTGGCTCCCACGAAAGCGACCGTCTCCTTTGGGTTGACGGTGAAAGAGACATCCCTAAGGATCCAGTTGTCTTTCTCATAAGCGAACCAAACGTTTCTGAATTCGATCTTGCCTTTGAAGGAGTCGATTTCGATCGCGTCCTCTTTGTCGATGACCTCAGGTTTGACATCAAGGAGGTTGAAGAGTTTCTCGCTTGATGTGAGTGCGCTTTGAATCTTGTTAAGCTCATCCGCGAGTTCTTGGATAGGCTTGAAGAAGCGGTTGAGGTAGAGGTAGAAGGCGACGATGAGGCCAGGGGTGAAAGCCAAAGCGAAACCGACACCAAAGGTGGTGGCGATCGCTCCATAGTAGAGGAATGACATGAATGGCCTATAGAAGGTGAAGGCCACGTTGATGCCGTAGGCGGACTTCCTCAAATTCTCATTATTCTCGTCAAATTCCGCCTGTTTTTTCTTTTCCTGGTTGAAAATGCCGATGATTTTCATGCCTTGGAGATTCTCGCTAAGGAAGGAATTGAGGATGGATGTGTTCTTTCTCTCAAGCCTATATTTGCTAGCGACAACCCCAACGAAGAAGAAGGAAGTGACCCCTACGATGACCGCAAAGACAAGAAGGATGAGGGAAAGCTTCCAGCTTAAGGTGATCATGATGACGAAGACGGTGAGGACCGTCAGCATATTCATGACGAAACGGACAAGGACATCCGTGAAGAGATTGGATACGGCGGAGGTGTAGTTTGCGACCCTTGTGACAAGAGAGCCGACAGGCATTTCGTTTAATTGGTTCTGGGACATGTTCTCGATATGGGAGAAGACGTCCATCCTTAATCTTTCGACGATGTTTTGTCCCGCTTTCTGAAGGAGAAGCGACATCAAGAAACTGATGAGCTTGTTGATGACGGCAATCGCGATGAAGCCGATTGCGGCTCCGATGATGACGGAAAGGACAGCGTTTTGGATATGCTTAGCGTCAAGATAATCGACAAACCATTTCTGAATGATTGGGAGCAAAAGATCAACGACGACGCCGATGGTGACGACGAATAAGGAAAGAACGATTCTCCACATGTCGCCCTTTGCATAAGCCAAAGTCCTCTTTAAAAGGGTGAAGAAAGGAATCTTGCGGTCACCATGAAGCATAGCTTTTTCAAACTCTTCTTCAGTCATTGGCGTTCCCTCCTTTCACTTCGGCCTCGAGTTGCTGGAGATAGACCATGTTCTGATAGGTCTGGCTCGTCTTCATGAGGTTCTCATGCGTATCGAAAGCGTCCACCATGCCGTCTTTCATGACGAGGATGCGGTCCATTTTTCTGACGGTGGAGACTCTTGAGGCGATGACGATGGTGGTGAGTCCCAAGCGGTTCTCGCTGACGTTATGGAGAATGTTTTCCTCGGTCTTCATATCAACCGCGGAGACAGTGTCGTCCATGATCATGATAGGGGCGTGTTTGTAATAGGCTCTTGCTAAAGAAATACGCTGCTTCTGACCACCGGAAAGGGTGATGCCTCTTTCGCCTGAGACGGTCTCGTATTTGTTAGGGAAGCTCTCCTCGATGTTGCCATCGATGTCCGCGAAGTGGGCGGCTTCCTCAACTTCCTTCTGGTCGGCTTTGTCGCTAGAGAAAGCGATGTTATTCGAGATGGTGTCACTGAAAAGGAAGTTGTCCTGCGGGGCATAGGCGATATTCTCCCTAAGGGAGGCGATGTCCGCTTTCATGAGATCAACACCATCAACAAAGACGCATCCTTCATCGAAGTTGTATAAGCGGAGCAAGAGTGTTGCCAAAGAGCTCTTTCCTGATCCGATCTTGCCAACGACTCCGATGGTCTCTCCTGGCTTGATGGTGAAGCTCACATCCTTAAGAACAGGCTCGGATTCGTTTTCGTATTTGAAGGTGAGGTTCTTGAAAGCGATCTCTCCTTTGACGTCTTTTAAAGGAGTAGCGTCTTCAGGTGACTTAACATCCTCTTCGGAATCGAGGAAACGGGTTATTCTCTTTAGAGAGGTCTTCGCGCGGCTCTTCATGGTGACGATTTGTCCTAACGCGATAAGAGGCCAGATAAGCAAATCGAAATAGGAAATGAATTCGACGAGTTTGCCGACGGTGATGTTGATAGGGGTGCCGAAGATATTGATCGGATCAAACCCGCCTCGATTTTGCCGAACTGATAATTAACGTCGCGGTTTTTGCGGGCGATTTTCGCAAAAGCGTGGATTTCTTTCTGCTCTTTGACGAAGGCTTTGATGACCCTGATTCCGGTGAAATTCTCATCGGCGAAATCATAGAGGCTGTCATAGGCGCTTTGTCTCTCTTCCCATTTCTTGGCCATGAATTTCTCGGAAAGCCCGCTCCAAAGAGCTATGAGGGCAATCGGGATGGCGGCGACAAGCGTCAAAGTCAGATCAACGGAGATCATTCGGACGATGACGATGATGGCGAGGAAGCTCGCGTCGATAAGCATGACGGTTCCCCATCCGAAATATTCGCCTATGGTTTCGATATCGGTCGTGAACCAACCCATGATGGTTCCGCTTTTGTTCTCGTGGTAGAAGGTGCTCGAAAGCCTCATCGACTTCTCGAACATGTCTCTTCTTAGTCCTGCCTCGATTTTCCTTGAGGCGTAGAAGATGAAAAGCCTCCAGGCGATTCTTCCGACGAGGATGATAAGAGCGCAGATGATCACCTTCCAAAGGATGGACCAAAGCTCATCTTGGTACATGATGTCGATGTCATCGACGATGACCTGAAGATACTTAGGCACTTCCGTCTCAACGATGTCGACGATGATGAGGGCGATTGCGCCCATGATGAAAAAGAAGGCAAGCTGCTTGTAATACTTTTTGAGATACTTTCCTAAAAGCGTGGCTCTTTACCTCCTTGGACGGGTTAATCTTAATTCATTTTGCACGCCTACGCACGCGACACACTGTCGAATATGGAAATTTGTCGGTTATTTAATGATGAAGAAGGCCGCCGTTGAATATATAATATTCTACGGTTAGAAAACCAACTATTGTCAGGGGAGGTCAAACAATGTTGGATAATGCGGTTCTATTTTCCCTAAGCGCGAACCAGGAATTGGCGCAGGATGTCGCCAAAAAGCTCGGAGTCACGCTCGGAGAAAGAATCATCAAGAAATTCCCTTCAGGGGAAACGATCGTTGAACCGGTCGACACTGTCAGAGGCAAGGATGTTTTCATCATCCAGTCCACCTGCCCACCTGTGAACGAAAACTTAATGGAGGTTCTCATCTTCGTTGATGCCCTCCGCAGAGCAAGCGCCCACGAAATCAATCTCATCGTCCCTTATTTCGGATATGCGAGACAAGATAGAAAAGCCAAGCCACGTCAGCCAATCACTGCCGCCCTTGTCGCCCATCTTCTTACGACTGCCGGAGTTGACCGCGTCGTCACCGTCAACCTCCACGCCGCCCAAGAGCAAGGCTTCTTCTCTTGCTTAGTCGATGACCTTACTGCCGTTCCTCTTCTTGGAAACGACGTCATCGCCTGCGGCCTCAATGACGAGAATGTCACCGTCGTTTCTCCAGACCATGGCGGAGTCAACCGTGCCCGCGATTTGGCTGAGATGCTCGATGCCCCAATCGCCATCATCGATAAGAGAAGAAACAACAAACTCGAACCAGAAGTCATGAACATCATCGGTGATGTCAAAGGAAGAGACTGCATCATGATCGATGACATGATTGATACCTGCAGAAGCGCCATCGCCGGTGCGAAGGCCCTTAAGGCCAATGGCGCCAAGAGCGTCCGCATGATGGCCGTCCACGCCGTCCTTAGCGATCCATGCTATGACCTTCTCAAGAACGACAATCCATTCGATTCCATCATCGTCTCCGATTCCATCCCTCTCTCTGAGAGATTCAAAGCCCTTGGCATCTTCAGAGTCGTCACCTTGGCCAACGTTGTCGCCGAGACCATCGACCGCGTCGTCAATAACGTCCCACTCAGCGGCGTTTATAGCGCGATCGGCCACAAAGACTCCGCAAACAGCTAATTATTGAGGTACAAAACCCATGGACTATTCAAAATACATCCGTGTCATTGAAGGATTCCCAACCAAAGAAATCTCCTTCAAAGACATCTCTCCTCTTCTTGCAAACCCAGACGCCTTCAGAAGCGCCATCAAAGAGATGGCTTCCTATGTGAAGGAGTGGGGCGCCGATGTCATCATCGGACCTGAATCAAGAGGATTCATCTTCGGTTGCCCAGTCGCCCTTGAAGCCAACGTCGGCTTCATCATGGCGAGAAAGCAGGGCAAGCTCCCAGGCAGCACCATCTCCAAAGAATTCACCCTCGAATATGGCAAGGCCGTCATCGAGCTCCCAGAGTTCCTTATGAAGCCAGGAATGAGAGTCGTCCTCATCGATGACCTTATGGCCACAGGCGGAACCCTCAAGGCCATTAAAGAGCTCATTGAGGAAAACGG
>CADBDO010000082.1 GCA_902793515.1 uncultured Erysipelotrichaceae bacterium
TCAGGGATGACGTTGACCGAAGCGAATGAGGTATGTCTTCTCGCATTCGAATCGAATGGGGAAATCCTAACTAAACGATGGACGCCTTTCTCTCCTTTGAGGAGACCGTAGACGTTCTTGCCGCTGATCTTGACGGTCGCACTCTTAAGGCCGGCTTCTTCGCCTTGCTCATAAGAGAGAACCTGCCACTTGAAGTGATGGGATTCAGCGTAACGGTTGTACATCCTGAAAAGCATATCCGCCCAATCGTTGGCTTCGGTTCCGCCAGCGCCTGGATGAATATCGAGGGTGCAGTTGAAATGGTCGTACTCTCCTCTAAAGAGGAGGTCGACTCTTAGTTCTTTGATTTTCTTGGAAAGCTCCTTCTCCATGCCTTCGATGAGTTCACGCATGTCAGGAGTTTTTGAATCTGGGTCATCAAGAAGAAGCGACAACTCGTCGTAGTCGTTCTTGATGGTCGTGTATCCTTGGACTTTCGACTTGGCGTCGTTAAGTCTATTAACTACTTCTAAAGCCGACTTCTGATCATTCCAGAAGCCTTCTCTATTTTGTTCTTCGTCTAGTGCTGCAATCTCGGAATTTAACTTATCAAGGTCAAAGAGAACCACCGAGTTGCGAAACAAGTTTCCCAATGTTCTGGGCTTCTTGCTTTAATTCGACTAACTCTTTCATATATTCCTCTCTTATTCCTTTTTGTCCTCGTTTGAGGCGGTTTCTGCAGGGGATTTTTGCTCAACACGGCCCGCTTTTTCCTGGGCTTCGGCTTCGACAGCGTTTGGATCTGGCTGATGCTCGTGCTCGATATGGACTTGTCTTTGAAGTCTGACGTTGAGAAGGTTGAAACAGGTGTCAACAGCGGCTTTGTCGTTCATCTCTTTGAAGAGGTCATAGCCTTCGTTGACGTAATCCTGAAGTGGGTTTCTCTGAGCGTAGCTTCTAAGGGAGATGCCATCGCGGAGATGGGACATGGTGTCGATGTGGCCCTGCCAGTTACGGTCGATGACACGTAAGGAGACAGAACGCTCAATGTTGTCGGCTTCCTTGATGGACCAGGTCTTTCTCTTGTCGAGATAGGCCTTGTAGAGAAGTTCGCCAAGGTCATCGCCTGCTTCTTCATATGGAGCGTTATCGAAAGCGTTCGCATCGATGGATCCTTCTGGCATGAACTGAGGCTCGACGAGTCTCTTGAGGTGTTCGCCAGAGATGATGCCGGCGGCGTTGGTTGGATCGATGGCTTTCTGGGCGAGGTAAAGACCTGTGGTCTTGAAGAACTCACGGATGAGGTCGACGATGTCTTCGGCCATGAGGATGGCGTCACGTTTCTTGTAGATGATGTCACGCTGCTTAGCGAGAACGTCATCGTAGTCTTTTAAGTTCTTACGGGTATCGAAGTTTCTTCCCTCGATCTGCTTCTGAGCGTTGGTGACGGCGTTGGTCATCATTCTGCTCTCGTAGGACTCGTCCTGGAGGCTCTTAACGAAGAGGTTACGGAGATTCTCTGAAGTGAATCTTCTCATAAGTTCGTCGTCGAAGGAGACGAAGAAACGGGAATAGCCTGGGTCGCCTTGACGTCCGCTACGACCACGGAGCTGGTTATCGATACGTCTGGATTCATGACGCTCGGTGCCGAAGACGCAAAGACCGCCAAGGGCTTTGACTTCGTCAGTGAGCTTAATATCGGTACCACGACCAGCCATGTTGGTGGCAAGGGTGACAGCGCCCTTTTCGCCAGCGTGAGAGATGATCTCAGCTTCGCGAGCTTGGTTCTTAGCGTTCAAGACTTCGTGTGGGATGCCCGCTTCGGTAAGGAGGGCGGAAATCTCAAGGTTCGACTCGACGGAGACGGTACCGATAAGGATTGGTTGTCCTTTGGCGTGTCTTTCTTTGACAGCCTCAACAAGAGCTTTGAGCTTGGCTTGGTGGGTGGCGAAGATAAGATCGTCGTCATCGATACGCTGAACTGGACGGTTGGTTGGGATGCAGATGACCTTCAAGTTGTAGATGGTCTGGAACTCTTCTTCCTCGGTCTTGGCAGTACCGGTCATACCGGAGAGCTTCTCGTAGAGACGGAAGAAGTTTTGGTAAGTGATGGTCGCAAGAACAACGGTTTCCTGTTTGATCTCGACGCCTTCCTTAGCCTGGATGGCTTGCTGGAGACCGTCGTTATATTCACGACCTGGCATGATACGACCAGTGAACTGGTCGATTAATTGAATCTTGTGTTCGCTGTCGACCATGTACTCGACATCGCGAGCCATGATGTAGTTGGCTTTGAGAGCCTGGTGGATACGGTGGATGAGATCCTCGTTCTCTGGATCGTAGAGGTTTCTGACGCCGAACATCTTCTCGGCTTTGGCAGTTCCTTCTTCGGTGAGGGAGCAGGCCTTATCTTTGATATCGATTTCGTAATCTCTGCCTTTGCGGAGATATTTGACGAAACGGTCAGCGACTTGGTACTGGGAAGCAGCGCTCTTCTGACCGCCGGAAATGATAAGTGGGGTACGGGATTCATCAATGAGAATGGAGTCGGCTTCGTCGACGACGGTGAAGTAAAGCCCACGGAGAACGCGGCCTTCAAGGGTTGGGGCCATGTTGTCACGGAGGTAGTCGAATCCAAGTTCGGAGTTGGTTGTGTAAGTGATGTCGCAAGCATAAGCTTCACGCTTGGCGGCAGTATCTTTGGAGGCGAGGTTAACACCAACGGTGAGACCTAAGAAGCGGTAGATGTTGCCCATCCACTCAGCGTCACGGGCGGCAAGGTATTCGTTAACGGTGACGACGTGAACGCCTTTGCCCATGAGGGCGTTGTGATAGACGGCCATGGTACAGGTGAGGGTCTTACCTTCACCGGTCTTCATCTCAGCGATGTCGCCTCTATCCAAAACCAAGGAACCAATGATCTGGACCTTGAATGGTTTTTGCTTTAAGACACGCCAGCCAGCTTCACGGGCAACAGCGAAAGCTTCATGCTTGATGCTTTCAAGGGTTTCGCCCTTGGCTAAACGCTCTTTGAATTCAGCGGTTTTTCCAACGAGTTCCTCGTCGGTTAATTTGCTCATTTGCTCATCAAGAGCCATGATCTGATCTGCCTCACGGGACAGACGATCTAATTCTCTCTTCTCGAAATGGAAGAGCTTCTCAATAAAATTCGCCACAATCAATCTCCTAAATAGATAGCCTTGAAATCATACCATTACCATAAATGGTAAGCAAACTAGTTCCTTTCGCCTCGGATTTTTTTCTTAAATCCGTCCACGATTTGCCGTAGTTTTTGAGAAAAAGAGATTTCATTCTCTTTTCGTTTTTTGGGGTCAATGGTACGGGCCATGACCAGTATTTCGACCTTGTTCGCTCCATGTTCGAGAAGCATCTTCGCGCAGGCCTTTGCGGTTGCTCCTGTCGTCAGAAGGTCATCGACGAAGAGGATGTTGAGTCCTGTCACGCTCACTCCGCTCTTCCAAGCGAGATGCCTTCCGATCTGTTGCCTCTCCACGAAATTGAGGTCAGCTTGTTTAACGTTGTCAATCTTCTCAATCGCATGGATGAAGGGTCTCTCTAAACCTTTGAACATCTCAACGACATGGTTGAATCCCCTAACCTGGTCTTTGCTCCCATAACTTGGAGCGGGAACCAAAGTCCATCCCTTGTACTTTCTTCTCAAGAAGGCCCTATGCCTTGAGAGAAAGATATCCGCCATCTCATAGTCGAAGCAACCTTTGCACTGATAGAGCATCTGCTTCACCTTCTCGTTATAGACGAAGAGGGATGTCGTTTTAATATCGCCTAACATAGTTACGACCGTCTTCGGCTCCATCAAATTGAAGCAGCTAGGGCATATCGGATAGTCCTCAAAAAGAGAAGCAAAATCATACCGACGAACATCCTTGAAACAGACCTTACAGAAAGGTGTTGTAGTGCTCGATTTTTCTGACTGCATCGGCTATTTCCTCCGTTTCTTTTTCAGCAAAGAAAATGACTTCACCTGAAGGTGCGTCCATCTTTCTTCCTACTCTTCCCGATATCTGAATCAGGGTGGCAGAATCATAAATCGACCTTTTGTCCGCTTGGTAGACCAAGACCTGAAGGTTCTTGATCGTCACCCCTCGTTCAAGGAC
>CADBDO010000083.1 GCA_902793515.1 uncultured Erysipelotrichaceae bacterium
AGGAGGAGCCGTTTCTCCGTCTCGCCATCGACTTTGACATCGATCTTGACGGTGCAGGCATTGATTTCCTCTGATTCATCAAGTTTCTCAAGTAAGCCTCTCTTTTTGAGGACTTTGGCAGCGAGGGTGCCAATATCCATGAGGTTGACTGGTTTGGTTCTGTTGAGCTCTTTGCGGCACTCAATGTATTCTTCGTAGGCCGCTTGGATCTCTTTGTCTTCGAAAGAGACGTTGTCGATCGTGGTTAAGAATGTCGTATGACGGCAGTGATCGGACCAATAGGTATCGATCATCTTGATCTCGGTGATGGTTGGGTCTCTTTGCTCGCTTCTGAAATAGGCCTGGCAGAAAGCGATGTCATCGAGGTCCATGGCTAAGCCGTTTTCCTTGACGAAGGCATCAAGCTCATCTCTCGATTTGTTGATGAATCCGGTTAAGGTTTTGACTGTCGTTGGGATGACGTATTGGGTTTTGAGGGTACTAGGAAGCTCTAAGCTCGCTTCTCTGGCCTCGACAGGGTTGATGACGTATTTCTTGACGGCGGCCACTTCTTCTTTTGAGAGCTCGCCTTCTAAGATATATACCTTAGCGGTTTTGATGATTGGCTTATCGATGACCGCCATGATCTGGATGCACTGGGCGGCGGAATCGGCTCTTTGGTCGAATTGGCCTGGGAGGTATTCGACGGCGAAGACTAAGCCTTTTGAAGCTGGGAGCTCAGTGTAGACATCATCGAGCTGAGGTTCGGAAAGGACGGTGCGGATGGCTTTCTCTAAGACTTTGGCGTCGATGTTCTCAAGGTCGTAGCGGTTAAGGATCCTAAGCGATTTGAGCCCTTTGATGCCAAGAAGGTTCTTGAATTCGCTAAATAAAGCGTTCGCTTCATTCTGAAGACCTGGCTTTTTCTCTACGTAAACTCTATTGACCATTAGTCTCTCTCCTTTGCTTTGAGTGCTCTAGCGCCGATATCGTGACGGTAGAAGCTGTTATCGAAATGGATTTTGTTAACTTTTTCGTATGAGGCTTTGATTGCGCATTTGAGGCATCCGCCAACCGAGGTGACGCCTAAGACACGTCCACCATTCGTGAGAAGCTTTTCGCCATCGAGTTTGGCGCCTGCGAAATAGATGTCGTTTTTGACATCTTCATCACAGGTGATCTCATAGCCCTTCTCATAATGGGTTGGGTATCCTTTTGAGGCCATGATGACGCAGCAGGCTGATTTGTCGCTCCATTTGACTTCAGTCTTATCAAGCGTTCCGTTAGTGGTCGCCATCATGATGGTGAGAAGGTCGCTTTCTAGAAGCGGAAGGACGACTTGGGCCTCTGGGTCGCCGAAACGGCAATTGTATTCGATTACCTTTGGTCCGTCTTTCGTGATCATAAGGCCGAAATAGAGGCAGCCTTTGAAGGTTCTTCCTTCTTTGTTCATCGCTTCGATCGTTGGAAGGAAGATCTTTTCCATGCACTCTTTAGCGACTTCTTCGGTGTAATAAGGGTTTGGGGCGATTGTGCCCATGCCGCCGGTATTTAGACCCTCATCGTTATCGAGGGCGCGCTTGTGGTCCATGCTGGAAACCATTGGCTTAAGGGTCTTGCCATCGGTGAAGGAAAGGACGGAAACCTCTGGTCCCTCTAAGAATTCCTCGATGACGATATGATCGCCCGAGGCACCGAACTGGTGATTGCTCATGGCAGAGATGACGGCTTGCTTAGCTTCTTCCCTAGTCATGGCAATGACAACGCCCTTGCCTAGAGCGAGTCCATCGGCTTTGACGACGGTTGGGATTGGGCAGGTTTCGACATACGCAAGAGCCTTATTGACGTCATCGAAGACCTCATAGGCGGCGGTTGGGATGCCGTATTTCTTCATTAGGTTTTTGGAGAAGACTTTGCTGCCTTCGATGATGGCGGCGTTCTTCTTTGGGCCAAAGCAAGGGATGCCTTCTTTTTCGAGAGCGTCGACCATGCCTAAGACAAGCGGATCGTCTGGGGTGACGACGACATAGTCGACCTTGTTTGCCTTCGCGAAAGAGACGACTCCTTCGATGTCGGTTGCCGAGCCGCTCACTAAAACCGCGTCATCCTTCATGCCTCCATTGCCTGGATAGGCATAAATGGTTTCGACGTTTTTGTTTTCTTTGATTTTCTTGATGATGGCGTGTTCTCTGCCACCGCTTCCAACGACTAAGACTTTCATCGGTTATCCCTAGACTAGTGATGGAATAAACGCATTCCGGTGAAGGCCATGACCATATCGTATTTGTCAGCGCATTCGATGACGAGGTCGTCTCTCACGGAACCGCCAGGTTCAGCGATATAGGAGACGCCAGAGCGCTTGGCTCTTTCGATATTGTCGAAGAATGGGAAGAAAGCGTCGCTGCCTAAAGAGACGCCGGTGATGGTTGAAAGATAGGCTTTCTGCTCTTCGCGGGTGAATCTTTCTGGCTGCTTGGTGAAGTATTTCTGCCAGATTCCGTCAGCGCAGACATCCTCTTCGTTTTGGTTGATGTAGCCATCGATGACGTTATCTCTGTCTGGACGCTTGATGGTTGGGAGGAATGGGAGGTTAAGGACCTTGTCATGCTGACGGAGGAAGAAGGTGTCGGCCTTGCTTCCGGCTAAGCGGGTGCAGTGAATTCTCGATTGCTGACCGGCGCCGACGCCGATAGCCTGGCCTTTGTAGGCGTAGCAGACGGAATTGGATTGGGTGTATTTGAGGGTGATCAAAGCGATGATGAGATCCTGAACCGCGCTTTCTGGGAGATTTTTGTTCTTGGTGACGATGTTGGAAAGGAGTTCGCGGTTGATCTTGAAGTTGTTTCTGCCCTGCTCGAAGGTGATGCCATAGACCTGCTTGGTCTCTTTCTCAGCTGGGACGTAGTTAGGGTCGATCTTGACGACGTTGTAGGTGCCGTTTCTCTTGGCTTTGAGGACTTCGAGGGCCTCTGGGCTGTAGCTAGGAGCGATGATGCCGTCGCTGACTTCGCGCTTGACCATCAAAGCGGTTGTGAGATCGACTTCATCGCTGAAGGCGACCCAATCGCCGAAGGAGCACATTCTGTCGGTGCCTCTGGCTCTGGCATAAGCGCAGGCAACAGGAGATTCGTCTAAGCCTTTGACGTCATCGACGAAGCAGGCCTTCTTGAGTTTCTCATCAAGAGGGAGGCCGATGGCGGCGCTGGTTGGAGAGACGTGTTTGAAGGAAGCGCAGGCAACGTATCCAAGGGCTTCTTTGAGCTCTTTGACGAGCTGGTAAGAGTTAAAGGCATCAAGGAAGTTGATGTAGCCTGGGCGGCCATTGAGGATTTCGATTGGGAGATCTTCTCCGTTAGCCATGTAGATCTTCGATGGCTTCTGATTTGGGTTGCAACCGTATTTGAGTTCGAATTCTTTCATTGTTTTTCTCCTTTTTAGACTTTCAAAGTAGCGGTGATTTCCTCACCTTGGTATTTCTTAAGAAGTGGGTCGACGAAATCGCTGATGAATTCGACGACTTGGGAAGCGGCTCTACCAGTGTATTTGGCAGGATCGAGCTCTTTTTCGATGTCTTCCTTTTTGAGGTTGAACATTGGGTCGGCGACGAGTCTGTCGATGAGGTCATTTGGTTTGCCATTCATCTTGACTTCGTAGGCGGCCGCTTGAGAGTGGACGCGGATCGCTTCATGGAGCTCTTGACGGTTGCCACCGCGTTTGACGGCTTCCATCATGATGTTCTCAGTGGCCATGAATGGAAGTTTTTCCATGACACGGCGACGGATGACGTTCTCATAGACGACGAGGTTCGATGAGATGTTGATGTAGATGTTGAGGATGGCGTCCACCGCTAAGAAAGCCTCGGCGACGGAGACACGCTTATTGGCGCTGTCATCAAGGGTTCTTTCAAACCATTGGGTGCCAGCGGTAAGACCTGGGTTGATCGAGTCAACGATGACGTATCTCGCAAGGGAAGAGATTCTTTCGCTTCTCATTGGGTTGCGTTTGTATGGCATCGCGGAGCTGCCGATCTGGGTCTTCTCGAATGGCTCTTCAATCTCTTCGAAGGATTGGAGGATACGGAGGTCGTTGGAGAATTTGTAGGCGGATTGCGCAAATCC
>CADBDO010000084.1 GCA_902793515.1 uncultured Erysipelotrichaceae bacterium
CTGGCAAAAGGGTTCATTTTGAAAACTCCGTTCACAAATTTAACGAAAGAAAGGGGTTTTCTATTGGGATTATCTTATTTCTTACCTACGTAAGCGGTCAAATATGCCTCAAGAAGAGGGTTATGGTATTTCGCGGCTGCGTCTTTTTTCCAGTTTCCGTTTTCGATATCCTCAGCAGGTATTTTCATTCCTTTTAAGACGGTTGTCTCAACCTTTGTGTTACCTAAGAAACCAAGGACAATTTCTCTTTCTTCCGTGAAGAAAGAATCGGCCACATAGTATTCGCCTGTTTCGGGGTTTTTCTCAATTTTGTCATTAAGATAAACGACAGCGTCCGCGATTCTTTCGTCTATCGTTGCGGCGTTGTATCCGGCATAGGTGTAGAAGGAAGGGACATAGCCTTGGCCATATCCGAAATCCTCGCTTCCGCTAGAGGAAAGACCGGAGGCCTCTTTGAAAAAGTTCCATTGCTCTTCATCGTATTGGCCGTTCTTGAACCTTATGCCATCGACATCGCAATCGATGACGTATGAAACGTTGTTGTCCTTGCTATTGAAAGAGGAAAGGACGCTGGTTTCGACATAAGAGCAATCGGAGCAAGAAGCCCTCAAAAACCCGACAGTAAACTGAATATCCCCAGCAAAAAGCCCCTCTAATTGGGTTTTGCTAACGT
This sequence comes from uncultured Erysipelotrichaceae bacterium, assembly GCA_902793515.1. Lineage (GTDB taxonomy): Bacteria > Bacillota_I > Bacilli_A > RFN20 > CAG-826 > UBA4951. The sequence continues at coordinate 674 of CADBDO010000084.1, forward strand.
AAAGCATATCGGAAAAATGAACCCTTTCACTCATCCAGGAAGAGAAAACGGCAGGGGTCATGAATTCGTCTTCTGAGCCTTTTGTGACCCTCTGTTCTTTGATCTTTCCGTCCTCAAAGATGGCAATCGTCTCTTCGCTCTTAGAGATGGTTAAGCCAAAGGTCTCATGCCCTCCGTCGAATTCGCTAGGGGAGATGGCATACATGAGCGCATTTTCCCTCTTAACGAATGAAAGGATGGTCTTTTCGAAGTCCTCCCAACAGGTGCAGGCGTTGTTCTTGTCATAGACAAGGAGGACGAATTCTTTCTTTGAGTTAACGAGGGAAGCCAAACCTGAGTGGGTTAGTGTTTCTAGATGTCCCTCGATGGTCTCGAGTTTCGATGAATCATAGAGCTTTCCGAATGTGAGATTGACCTTAGCAAGGGAATCATTGTTTTGGCATGCGGAAAGAAGGGCCAAGAGGGAGAGTGAGATGGTGAGAAAAAGGCCCTTTTTCATACCCACAATTCTAGAAGAAAAACGACTGCAAAAAAAGACGGCAAATTGCATGCATAAAATAAGGTCGCGTACGCGCGCGAAACCCCAAAAACCACCCCCAAAAAGTGGGTAGAAAACCGCACTAAGTTTTTTGAATGATTTTTGAAGCAAAAAATTTCGAAAAAAATCAAAAAAATTTTGAGCAAAAAAATGCTGGGGAAACTTCGATAAGTCCGACAAAATGTCACATTTTGATTTTTTCAAAAACCATCACGAAAAAAATATCGGAAAAAGTGATAAAAATTTTGTTGTTTTTTGTGTCCTTTTAATGCATTATTTTTCGCGTCAAGTTTCCTAGTCAAAAATTGGCCTGGAATTACTGGCATTCGTTTACCTGTTTCTAAGAGGGTATGGAGGCATGAAAATGAACGCTGAAAATACAATCATTTCTTTGAAGAATGTCTGCAAGGTCTTTGACAAGTCATTCACCGCTGTCGACAACTTCAATCTCGATATCAAAAGAGGTGAGTTCGTCACCTTCCTTGGTCCTTCCGGATGTGGCAAGACAACCACCCTCAGAATGATCGCTGGCTTCGATATGCCAACAAGCGGTCAGATTCTTCTCAATGGCCAGGACATTTCCCTCATCCCACCATACAAAAGACCAATCAACACCGTCTTCCAGCGTTACGCCCTCTTCACCCATCTCAATATCTACAAGAACATCGCTTTCGGTCTTCAGTACAAGAGGGTCGATGATTTAACCAAGCCTCTTAAAGACACTTTAGGCAATCCAATCCTCGGCAAAAACGGCAATCAGCTCTACGAAAAAAGGAAGCTCACCAAAGAGGAAATCAGGGCCAAGGTCAAATACGCCCTCAACCTTGTTGACCTCGAAGGCTTCGAAAAGAGAGCGGTCTCAACCCTCTCTGGCGGACAGCAGCAGAGAATCGCCATTGCCCGCGCCATCGTCAATGAGCCAGAAATCCTTCTTCTCGATGAGCCTTTAGGCGCTCTCGACCTCAAGATGAGGAAGGAGATGCAGCTTGAGCTCAAAGCCATGCATAAGAAGCTCGGCATCACTTTCATCTACGTCACCCATGACCAAGAAGAGGCCCTCACCATGTCCGACACCATCGTCGTCATGTCTGATGGCGAAATCCAGCAAGTTGGCACCCCAAAAGAGATCTACGACGAGCCAAAGAACGCTTTCGTCGCTGACTTCATCGGCGAATCCTCGATCTTCACCGGCACCGTCCAGAAGGGGAACAAGATCAAATTCCTTGGCGCTTCCTTCGATAGCGACCCAGCCGACGAAGATAAATTTGCCCTCAACGAAAAGGTTGACGTCGTCATCCGTCCAGAAGACGTCATCATCAGCCCAAAAGATAAAGGCACCGTCAATGCCAAGATCGTTTCCAAGATCTTCAAAGGCATGCATTACGAATACATCACCATGGTTGGCAAGAACGAGATGATCGCTCAGTCCACCAAGAACTTCGAAGAAGAAAGCATCGTCGGCCTCTCCGTCGATCCAGAGAACATCCAGATCATGAAGAAGCCATTCACCAGCAACTATTACGATGGCCATCTTACCAAACACTGCCACGTCAGCTTTGCTGGCATCCACGCCAACTTCGATGTCCTTAAACTTTTCCCAGGCTATCACCTTAGCGAAGAAGGCACCCTCATCAACGACAAAGGTGAGGAAAGAGATGTCGAGGGACTTCAAGTCTCCGTCGAAGTCGGTTTCGATGATCTTGAGCTTTCCGATGATCCAAACGCCTCCGACCTTCATGGCGAGATCATCAACATGATTTACCTTGGCGACCATTACGAAGTAACCGTTTGGAATCAGGATGTCGATGAAGAATTCATCGTTAACACCCCAGACCTCTGGAATATCGGCGACAACGTCTCTCTTGTCATCAAAGAGGGCGGCGTCGAAGTCAAACTCAAAGGTGGAAGATAAGCAAAATGGAAGCAACCAAAACCTTATCTAGGAACAAAGGAAAGGTCCGCGAGACCCGTAAGTGGCTCTGCATGCCTTATGGCATCTTCCTCATCCTTTTCATCATCTTTCCTATCCTTCTCATCTTCTACTATGCCTTCTCGGATTCAACGACTGGCTTTTTCACACTCAGGAACTTCACCTCGGTCTTTGAGGGCGATAGCAGTGTGACGACCTTCAAAGTCATCGGACAATCCTTAGGCGTCGCGGCCCTTACGACCGTCATCTGCATCCTCATTGCCTATCCGATTGCCTACATCCTTGCGAATTCGAAGTTCAACAAGAACGTCGTTCTTGTCTATCTCTTCCTTCTCCCGATGTGGATCAACTTCGTCATCAGAACCGTGGCCACAAAGCAGCTTCTCATCTTCTTCGGCCTCGATCCTGCCTTGCATCCATGGACCTGCTCCATCATCGGTATGGTCTATAACTACTTACCATTCGCTATCCTCCCTCTCTATAACACGATGCTCAAACTCGATAAGAGCCAGATTGAGGCGGCGGCCGACCTCGGTGCCTCCCCAGTCCAGGTCTTCTTCAAGACCATCGTTCCGATGACAATCCCTGGAATCGTCTCCGCGGCCACCATGACCTTCATGCCGACCATGTCCTCTTATGTCATCACCGACGCCTTATCCGGCCGTACTATTAAGCTCATCGGCGGACAGATTGAGCACCAATTCTTACATTCCCAGCTTAACACCGGCAGCGTTTACGCAATCATCATGCTCGCCCTCATCGGACTTTCCGTCATCTTCGAGAATTTCTTCAGCGAGAAGAAGAAAGGAGCCAGGTAACAAATGGAAAAAGAACTTGTTATGAATACTCCTAACACGGCGATGGAAGAAACCAA
>CADBDO010000085.1 GCA_902793515.1 uncultured Erysipelotrichaceae bacterium
CCATCAGCGCTTAACTGATATCCAGCTAAGATGCCGGTGGCTGCGGTTTTGCTCGTATCGTCAAGGAGAGCGGACTTGTAGTTGCTGCCGATGACGTTTGGAGTGATGACACAGACGTTGTGTTTGTTGAAGTACTTGTTATAGATGACGTTTCTTGGATAGAAAGAATCCTGATTGTCGTTCCAGACAGGGTTGCCGGCGGCATCAGTGACGACCTTCTTAGTATCATATAAGGCAATAGCGGCGCCGAACGGAATCTGACCTACACCATCGGCGTGGCCGTCGTTATCATCATCGAAGTTTGCAAAGTAGTCGTAGACTGTGGTGTTGCTGTCGAGAAGGGTCTGCTTGGTGTCGACATCGGCGGCACTGGCAGCATCTTCCTCAAGACCTGGCATAAGCTTGTAGGCCTCTGGGGAAGCTTTCTCTCTCGCGCTATAAAGGGATTCAAAGGCATAGGTGCCAAGTTTGAATTCGTGGACAAGGTCCTGAGCCATGGTCTTTTCCATGATGCCGTATTCACCAAAGTTCTTGGCGCTTCCTTCATCATCGGAGAAGCTCTTGGCGATGGAACCGAAGGTCCAACGATCGGTATCGGTGGTCAATTTGCCATCGGCGCCGATGGTGGCACCGGCTAAACGGAAGAGGGTCGAGGTGAGCTTGGTCGTCTCGCCGCCTTCGTTAGCGGTTTCAGCGATTCTATCCTGAGTGTATTTCTTATCACCGCCGCCATTGAGTTTGATAAGGATGTGGCGGATGTGGTATGGCATTTGAGTGCCAAGCCAGCCTTCAGAGCCGCGGCCCCAGATGAATCCATTGCTATCTTTGGATTCTGGGAAGGCTTCGGTGAGGGTGGTGCCATTCATGTAATAGCCATTCTTCATAGCCTCGTAACCGTTGACGTTGCTGTCACCAGTTCCGTAGGTGTTATAGATCTCATTTTGGAAGTCAGCCTTTTCTTCGTCGTAGAGATACTTTTCATAAAGCTGGTCAACGTTGTCGACGTTAGCGGCATCCAAATAGGTTTGGAATTCAGCTTCATAAGAGGTCTTGTTGTTGGCAGCGTTGTTTTCTGCTTTCTGCTTGTCGGACAAAACCCTATTGGTGGCTTCCGCTTTAAGGGAAGCTAATTTAGTGGACTGGGCGTCCTGGTCATAGTAATGACGGACAAGAACTTCATAGATCTTGTCAAATTCGCTGCTCAAAGAACTGCTGTAAGACTGATAGTTCTTGAGCAAGTCCTCGGCCGTATAGCTGGTGCGGTTTCCGTTGGCGTCGGTGTAGGTCATAATGACGCCGTCTTTGGAAGCGGTGGCTCTGCCGCAGCCCGAAAGGGCCATAACAGAGGTAGCAAACGCAACCAGGCCGAGAGCACATTTCGTTTTCTTCATAAGTGTGGACTCGTTCCTCCTTGCACAAACGATGCTAGATAAGTCTATTCTCTTAAGAGAATTGGTGCAACAACAAAATTACGCAAAAAAGCGATGGAGGCTTCATAAATACCAAAAACTATGTTTTTTAATGCTATTTGTAACATTTTTTACTACATTGATTGTGAGTTTAAGTTGAGGGTTTTAGAATATTCACGCCTTTTAGGAGGTTGCTATGGCAAAACTAATTATCAAAGACCTATATGTCTCCGTTAAAGGGACATCGATTCTCAGAGGGCTCAACTTTGAGATGGATGAGGGCGAAACCGTTGCTCTTCTTGGTCCAAACGGACACGGAAAGAGCACTTTGATCGCTACCATCATGGGTGATCCAAAATATTCCGTTGATGGAGGTTCCATCACTTTCGACGGCCAGGATGTCTTGGCCATGTCACCAGATAAGCGCAGCCAGCTTGGTTTATTCCTTGGCATGCAGTATCCAGCCGAAATCCCTGGCTTAAACAGCGCGGATTTCTATAAAGCGGCCATGAATTCGCACCGCGAAAAGCCAATGGCCCTTTTCCAGTTCTACCGTGAGCTTGAGAAAGCCTACAAAGAGGTCGGCATCCCATTCGAGATGAATTCCCGTAACCTCAACGAAGGTTTCTCGGGCGGCGAAAAGAAACGCAACGAGATCCTTCAGATGAGACTCCTCAAACCAAGGATCGCCATGCTTGACGAAATTGACTCCGGTCTCGATGTTGATGCGATCAACGTCGTCTCCGATGTCATCAACCAAGAGCACGAAAGGGGAGCGGGCATTCTCGTCATCTCCCACTACGCAAGACTCCTTGATCTTGTGAAACCGACTAGAGCCGCCATCATCATCAACGGACGCATCGTCGTCGCTGGCGGACCAGATATCATCAAACGTGTCGACACCGAGGGTTATGAGTGGATCAAAAACGAACTCGGCATCGAAATCGCCAAAGAGATCAATCCACCGATGAACCAAGTCTCGATTGGCGTTTGCGCAACTAGAGAAGCAGTCAAAAATGAGAAGTGAGAAAGTCCTTTCCTACATTGATAACCTTCCAGCGTCGTTAAGCATTGATGTTCCGGAAGATACGAAGTTGACCCTCAACATCGCCTCTTTCGAAAAACTCCAAAGCTCCAAGATCGTCGTCAAAGTGCATCGCGATGCTGACTTCGAAGCCTACATGGCTGATTTCAGCGTCTTCCAAGGTAAGATCGAAGTCTTGGTTGAGCTTCTTGAAGAAGGTGCCGAATGCAATTGGCATCTTTCATCAATGGGTACCAAAGATTCCAAGAAGGAGTTCATCACTTCCTGCATCCATAGTGCGCCACACACGACCGCGAGCATGTCTAATTATGGCATCGCAAGAGATGAGAGCCGTCTCATTTTCAAGGGGACTGGCACCATCGAAAAAGGCGCTGTCAAAACCAATACCAAACAGGTTGCAAAGATCATCGTCTTCGATCCAAAAAGCGATGGCGTTGCTTCCCCAGCACTCGTCATTGATGACAACGATGTGAGCGCTTCGCACGCCGCAGTCGTTGGTCGTCTTAACGAAGAACATCTCTATTATCTGCAAAGCCGTGGCGTCTCTTTAGAAGAGGCAAAACGTCTTATCGCTTCAGGTTACCTTAGACCAATCGAAGCGGGATTTGCTGATGAAAATGTGAAAAATCGCATCGATTCCATCATTGAAGGAGGTTTCTAAAATGCTTGATTTGAAATCCATAAGAAACGACTTCCCGATGCTTAGAAACGGCATCAAAATGCAAGGCAAACCACTCGTCTGGTTAGATAACGCTTCGACGACTTTCAAGCCTGATTGCGTCCTTGATGCCATCACAAATTATTACACTCACGAGACCTCTAATTCTCACCGTGGCGATTACGATCTTTGTTACAACATGGATCAGAAAATCGCCGAAGCAAGAAACACCCTCGCCAAGCTTTTGAATGCTGAATCCAAAGAGATTGTTTTCACGGCTGGAACCACCATGTCGATCAACCTCGTCGCCTTTGGCTATGGCGCCAAATTCCTTAAGGAAGGCGATGAGATTCTCCTTACCGAAGCCGAGCACGCCTCAAACGTCCTTCCTTGGTACAAGGTCTGCGAGATGACCGGCGCGGTCACCAGATTCATCCCTCTTACAAAAGAAGGAAGATTAACCGCTGAGAACCTTGAGAAAACCATTACCCCAAAAACCAAGATCGTGGCAGTGGCCCAGGTCACCAACGTTCTTGGCTATGTCACCCCAATTAAAGAACTTGCCGCAGTCGCTCATAAACACGGCGCGATCCTCGTCGTCGATGGAGCCCAATCCGCCCCTCACATGAAGATCGACGTCAAAGACCTTGATTGCGATTTCCTCTCCATGAGCGGACATAAGATGTGTGGTCCAACCGGCATCGGCGTCCTTTATGGAAAATACGACCTTCTTCAGAA
>CADBDO010000086.1 GCA_902793515.1 uncultured Erysipelotrichaceae bacterium
AGTGATTGATAAAGATTTTTTCATTTAGAGTATTCCTCTTTTCATAGAAAACTTTAACAAGGAAGCGCTTTCAAATAAAGGGACAGTTTTTCTCTTTTCTTATGACATTCTTGGCGTTTTTTTATTAGAAAGAATAAAAAGGCTATGATAACCGTGCAAAGAACTTAGGGATATCGTCGGAATCGAGGATTTGGAAGAAGGCGTTAAGCAGTTCAACAAATGGCTTAAGAACGACGCCAATATGAAGCGACTTTTGGCTTTTTTCCCCTTTTCTGATAACAGGCTAATTGGATGTCTGTGGTGTGATGCTGTAATTGATGTTGAATCCCTGATAAGCGAAATACCAATTCAAGGTATGTTTTCCCTCGGGGATATATTTGTCCGTGGCAGGTTCGTTGTGCATGCGGAATTTCAAGGCATATTCGCCAGTCTCAGCGTTTTCGTAACTGTAATCATAACGAATAAGGCAATCCTTGAAAATCAACGAATCATGGACATCCGATGTCACTTTTAAGTACATTCCCTTGAAGAGACGGTCTTTGTTTTTCCTTTGGACCTTGTATTTCAAAAAATAATCGCGATCGATCTCAAAAGGGTAATAGTCGATCTCATCGTGAGATAGGCCAACAGGCGTGTCGTCAGCCGTGTAAATGCCTTTGAAGTTTATCCCTTCGATTCCGTAGATGTTATCCCACTCAAAGTAGCAGCCTTTCTCCTCGCTCCACCTGAGATGGCCACGGTCGACTTCAAAGTATTCGGTATCCACATATTCCTGGACATAAGGCACAAAGACCAATCTATCGTCGATAACCTCTAAAGTGTAGTCATACAAGCCATAATGACCGTCTTTCTCGGCGCTCATATCGTATTGAGTGAAGAGCCTTTTCGAATTCTTCACATCATAAACGACGAAAGTCCACCGAATGGACCAAAGAAGAAAAGGATCATCCTCTAAATGGAGATCCTCCAAAAAGATTAGTTCTCTATATCCATCTCCATTGATGTCACAAGCAATATAAGAGCTCGTCACAGTCTCTTCAGCAATCAGCGTATCGCCATAACTGAGACTTGGCGAGCGGCTAGAGATATTGATATTGGAGGTGACGAAAGCGCCCTCAAACTCAGGAAGAGTAAATCTAAAGTAACGATCATCGACCACTTCTTTTTTGATCAACTCTGCCTTAGGCTCCTCTATCTCTGAAGAAGATGCTTCTATGAGAGACGATGTCTCAGGGTTTGGAGGAACGCATGCTGAAAGCGCGGAAATCGCCAGCAAAAACAATATAAACGTGTTCTTTTTCATAGGAAACCACCGCCGTGGTTAATAAAATACTAACCTCTCAGGACCTTCGAATAAAAGGAGAATCCGTGAAATCCGAAATATAAAGCGAAGTCGTGCAAGTCGAAATCGGCGATGTCGCTCGTGGAGAATTCGATGACATATTTCCCGGTTTGAGGATCGCAGCTTCTCTCCAAGATGTAAAAAGTCGGCGTTTGGGATTCATTTGAGTCCCATTCCATGCTTAGGAATCCTGGGTCTAAGTACTTGGTGAAATCATCGCGCACTACGGTTATTTCCATTTGGTAAGAGGTGTCTTTATCGAAATAGTAAAGATCGATTTCTTCACCATCGTCTTTGCGACCTCCATCCAAATGAAGCTTAGTGTGTCCGTTCGCCGTGTAAACGCCTTCGAGGACGACGCTTCTGACATCGAAAAGGTTTTCCCACTCTATGGAGCAGTTATTTCCCTCACTCCACTTGAAGCGACCATAATCGACAACGTCATTTTCTCTGTTTCCGCCTTTAAGGACCCTTAAGACCAATCGGTCATCTCTGATGGAAAAATCGAAATCCTTATACTTTGTATAATAACCGTATTTCTCCATGGTCATATTGTTCTGATCGAAGAGTCTTTTGGCGTTCTTGACATCATAAACGACGACATGAAAGGAAGGATCAAGAACCGTTCTCTCATTGAAAATCAGTTCTCTATATCCGTCTCCATTGATGTCAGAGGCAAAATACTCCAAGGCCCCTTCGCTGATGAGCGTGTCACCATAGCTGAGACTTGGCAAACGGCTGCTGATCTGGATGTTGGAAGAGACAAAAGCCTCCTTAAACTCCGGAAGATAGAATCTGTAGTATGAATCATTGATCACTTGGGCTGCAATACGCTCATCCTTAGGCCCCTCTTTTTGGGAAGAAGTCTCTTGGACCGATGATGTATTCGCTGGGGTTGTGCATCCGCATAAGGCAAAAGCCATCAGTAAAGATGTGAGCGATAATGATTTTTTCATAGAGTCGTTCCTCTTTTCGTAGAAAAGTTTAGCAAGGAAGCGCTTTCAAATAAAGGGACAGTTTTTTCTCTTTTCCGATGACATTCTTGGCGTTTTTTTATTAGAAAGAATAAAAAGGGTATAATTATGCCATGAAGAAATTCTTCCGAACCATCACCTCACCGAAGCTCTTATTTGCCCTCCTGATCATCCTTGAGATTTTCCTCATCGTCGGAGGATATATCTTCCTTGATTCCTATCTCGCCGTCGTCCTTGAAAGCGAGGTCGAGAACGCCGAAAACCTTGCTGACTTCATCAAAATCCTTGTCGTCCTCATCTTCAGGGTCGCTTTATCGATCGTCGCCTTAGTGGTCTTCTTCAAGATCATCAACCGCGAAGAGAACCCCGAATACAAGATCCCTTGGATCACCTTCCTTTTCCTCTTCCCTGCCATCACCCTCACCTTCTATTTCGTTTTCGTGCGTGTGAAGATGAGAAAGAAAGACAGGAAGATCGTCGTCCCAACCCTTAAGTACCTTGATGGAAAGGCTAAGGAACATGCGCATATCGAAAAGAGCAACGAAGAAGAAATAGAGCCGAATTGCCGGGGAATTTTCCATTATCTCCATGAAACGACAAGGCTTTTCACCTCAAAGAACAACCGTCTCACCTACTTCAAAAACGGCGAGGAATTCTTCCCTTCCTTCATTGAAGATCTTAAGAAAGCGAAGAGATTCATCTTCCTAGAGTTCTTCATCATCGCCGAAGGAAAATGGTACAAGAAGACCCTTGATGTTTTGAAAGAGAAAGCCAAAGAAGGCGTCGATGTCAGGATCATCTTTGATGACATCGGCTGCAATAGAACGATACCTGGCAACTTCGTCCATAAGCTAAGGAAATACGGAATCGCCGCCTATCCTTTCCATCCGATCACCCCAATCCTCTCTAACCTCATCAACAACCGTGACCACCGCAAAATCGTCATCATCGACCACCAGATCGGATATACGGGCGGCATGAACCTCGCGGATGAATACGCGAATGACAAAAAGAGGTTTGGCTACTGGAAAGACACGATGATCAAGATCGAAGGCGAAGGCATCAAAGACCTTATTGTCACCTTCCTTCAAAACCACGACTTATGCACCCATGAGATAACCGATTATTCCCTTTTCACCAAAGGTGATGACTATCCTCACTTCGAAGACAAAGGAAGCGCCTTCTTCTTTGGCGACACCCCTGGGCCATATGACGACAATGAGCAGGTTGGCGAGCAGAATTACATCAACATGCTTAACGCGGCGACAAAGAGGGTCGATATCTCTACCCCTTACCTTATTTGCACCTATCCGCTTATTAGAGCGCTTCAAGGCGCAGCTAAGCGCGGGGTTGAAGTCAATCTCATCGTCCCTGGCATCCCTGACAAGAAAATCGTCTACTGGATGGCTAAGTGCCAGTTCCACCTCTATCTTGAAGCGGGAATCCATGTTTATACATACACCCCTGGCTTCAACCATCAGAAGGGCAT
>CADBDO010000087.1 GCA_902793515.1 uncultured Erysipelotrichaceae bacterium
CCACCGGCTTTGCGAACGGTGACTTCACAGAGAGTGGAAAGGGCGTTGACGACCGAAGCGCCGACACCATGTAAACCGCCAGAGACTTTATAGCCTCCGCCTTCGCCGAACTTACCGCCGGCGTGAAGGATTGTATAAGCGGTTTCGACGCCAGATAAACCTGATTTGGCGACGATATCGACTGGGATACCACGTCCGTTATCGCTAACTGTGATGGAATTGTCTTTTTCAATGTAGACCTGAATGTCATCGCAATATCCCGCAAGGGCTTCATCGATCGCGTTGTCGACGATTTCCCAAACGAGGTGGTGGAGACCAGCTGCTGCGGTGGTGGCGATATACATGCCAGGACGCTTTCTGACAGCTTCAAGTCCTTCGAGAACTTGGATGTTTTCCGCTGTGTAGTTCTCGTCCGCTTTGACTAAGCCTTTTTCATCGATGTCCTTTTCCATTTTGTATTGGAAACGGTCTTCTTCGGCTATCTCTGAAGCGGTTTGGTCGGCTTGTGGCTGCTCAGGAGCGGCTTCAAGCTTCTTTTCTTCTTCGTTTGCCATTCTGTTACCTCCTTATGGCTTTGTTTTCGGAAACCTCAATCACCGAGGCTCCCTCTATGTTTGCTCTCGTCGCTGTCACAAACACTTGGTTGAGGTGTTTGCTGATGAGACCAGAGAGTCTTTTCGTGTGTTCGGCGTCTAGTTCGCTATAGACGTCATCGAGAACGACGATCGGTCGTTTCTCTTTGTCTTCGATTAGGAAGAATGGTGCGATCTTGAGGGCGATGGCCGCCAGACGGTTTTCACCTTGGCTTCCATATAAGGCGATGTCTTGCCCATCTAGCATCAAGGAGAAGTCTTCTCGATGGATGCCGATTGAGGTGGATTTGTGGATGATGTCACTATCCAGAGATCGCTTATAGGCTTTCGCTGCCTCTTCTTTCCACGCCGATTCATTCCTGATGAACGGCTTATAAACGACGAGAAGGCGTCTATCGTGCCCGTAGAGTTCGCTCGCGAGGTCGGATAGAACTTTATTCAAGTCATCTATATAAAGTCGTCTGTAGCGACTTATTGGCTCGCTGACGGCAATGAGCTCGTCGGTGAGAACCTGGATGAGGGTGGTGTCGACTTTCTCGGCTTTGAGCGCCGCGTTCCTTTCAAGAAGGAGGCGGTTGTATTTGCCGATGAGGTTGAAGTAGTCAAGCGACTTCTTTGAGAGGCTCGTATCAAGGAATGACCTTCTGTCACTCGGCGAGCCTTTGAATATGAGCACGTCTTCCGGGGAGAAGAGGGTCACATTCACGAGTTTGGATAGCTCACTTAGCTTGCGCGCGGGCTTGCCGTTGATTGAGATCTTTCTTCCTTTTCCGAGAATGAATATCTCAATTTCCCTTTTGAGCCCATTTTCCTCTACCTTCGCTTTGATGGAGGCGTGATCCTCGCCATACTTGATTAAGGCCTGGCATTCGTTCGTTCTCCAACTCTTGGCAAGGCTGAGGTAGTAAATGGCTTCCGCAAGGTTTGTTTTGCCAGAGCCGTTTGTGCCTTGGATGACCGTCAGATTGTTTTCGAGGTTGAGGTTCAGCGATCCGTAGTTCCGGAAGTTCCTGAGCTCAAGATGCGTGACTCTCATTTTTGAACAATTCTGAACAGGCCTTCTGCGAGTAAGACTTCATCCCCGTTGCGGAGCTTTCTGCCGCGGCGGTTATCCGGTTCACCGTTAACCTTGACCTCATGGGTTGCGAGGTAAGCTTTAGCTTCCCCTCCCTGTGAGATAATGTCCGCGAGCTTCAAAAACTGACCTAAGGTTATGAATTCTGTCGTTATGGCTATTTCTGACGCGTTTTTTGGCACAATTTCACCTCTTATATACTTTACTACAAAGTAGTAAAAAAGGGAATGCTTGATTTCATTCCCTTTTCGATGATTTTTGAGAGGTTTTTATCTCGTTCTTCTTGGGGTGACGAGTTCGATGATGGAATCGTCTTTTGGATCAACGATGACGAAGGTTTTTCCCTCACCGACGAATTTAAGGACGACATCCTCGGAGCCAAGGGCGCGGACTGCCTGGGAAACGTATAAAGCATTGAAGGCAATCTCAAGCCTCTCACCAGTGTAAAGGATGATGGAGAGTTTTTCGGAGCCGCTGCCATTCTGGTCGCCGGAGGAGGAAATCTCGACGCCGTCGTTGGTCATGAGAAGTTTGACGACCGCAGCGCTATCGGTGGAAAGAACGGAAACACGATCGATGGAATTCAAAAGCTGAGCAGCATTAACCTGGAGCGAATAGTTGAAATCCTGTGGAACGATGGATTTGGAGATTGGGTAGTCGCCAGCGATCAAACGGGTTGAAACTGTGGTGTTGCCAAAGGAGAGGATCATCTTCTCGCCAGTAGAGCAAATCTCGACTTCATAGTTATTGTCGAAAAGTTTGACGATGTCGTTGATTGTCTTGGCAGAGACGTTTGCGAAGAATCTCACGGATTCGTCGATGTGGACGGATTTTCTAGAGAGACGGGCGCTATCGGTAGCGGTGGCAGTGAATAAACCACCTTCAGCTTTGAGGTTGATAGCGGTGAGGATTGGGCGGGTGTCTTTATCCAAGGCAGCGAAAGCGGTCTGTTCGATGATTCTGGTAAGATCGGTGCATGGAATGGAGAAGACGGTGCCGGTTTTCTCAAGATCGATGTCTGGGTATTCGTCAGCGGCGACGCATGGAAGTTTGAAGGTGGTGTTTCCATCATCAACCTTAGCAACACTTTCATCGATGATATCTAAAGAGAGTTCATCGCCTTCCATCTTTCTAACGATTTCGGTTAATGAACGAGCGGTGATTAAAGAGGAACCTAAGCTGTAGTTTCTGATGATCTCTTTTTCGTTGAGTTTAAGAGGAACTCTGGTGAAGACTGTGACATCACCATTGGATGCGGTGATTTCCAAACCAATGTTGGTCATCTCCATTTTGAAGCAAAGAAGTAATGGGTTGGCGTTCTTGGCTCCAATACCGCGTCCAGCGATAAGCAAACCTTTTAGAAATTGTTCTTTATCAATCGTGAATCTCATCTGCGTGTCCTCCGATTATTCATTTTCTTTTTCGTAATATTTATTAATAGTAAGTGGCTGTGGAAATGTGGATATCTCTATGGATTTTACCTATTTTTCAGAGACTTCTGATTTACAACCTATAAATATAATATTTATTTTAGCCTATTTTTTAGCTCTTCGATAGCCTCTTGCATACCTTTATTGGTTTTCAACTCGTTATCCACTTTTGTAACGGCGGTCATAACAGTCGCGTGATCACGTCCACCGAAGAATTGGCCTATCTTAACGAATGGTACATCAAGCAACATTCTAATAAGGTACATAGCGATATGTCTGGCCATGGCGATCTGGGCGGTTCTGACTTTGGAATTGAGCTGGAACGGAGTCAAACCGTAATATTGGGCAACTGTTTCAGCAATTCTCTTTTCAGAAAGCTTAGCCTGATCATCTTGGACATCGGTGAGGGATTTAACTGCCTCCATCGCTGTATGGATGTCGATATGCTTGCTTGGCTTGATGTTGATGACATAGAAGAGAAGCCTGGCTAAAGCGCCTTCAAGCTCACGAACGTTTCTTCCAAACCTTTCCGCTAAGAATGAAATGACCTCTGGATCGAAATCATCGACGGTTAAACCATCGGAGTGGTTGATTTTCATCTT
>CADBDO010000088.1 GCA_902793515.1 uncultured Erysipelotrichaceae bacterium
ATCTTCCCAACCAGCACCGTCAAAGGCGTCAGCTTCCTCCGTCCATACATGGAAGTCTCCGGCGCTTGCGCAGGCTGCGGCGAAGCCCCATACTACCGCTTACTCAGCCAGCTCTTCGGCCGCGACATGTTAGTCGCTAACGCCACCGGCTGCAGCTCCATCTACTGTGGTTCCACCCCACTCACCCCATTCGTCAAAGACGAACACGGCGAGGGTGTTGCCTGGGCCAACAGCTTATTCGAAGACAACGCCGAATACGGCTTCGGTATGAGAATCGCCTCTGACTACAAAGTCAGCCAGGTCATCCGCATCCTCAAAGCCGCTATCGAAGCTAACGTCGAACCAGAACTCAAAGAACTCGCCACCAAGTACGTCGCTGCCCTTGAAGGCAAAGATAGACTTGCTCAGCGCGCTCTTGTCGAAGACCTCATCAAAGCCGTTGAAGCTTCCAAAGACGAAGCTGTCAAAGAACTCAAGAACTACTACCGTGACCTCGTTGACAAATCAGTCTGGATCATCGGTGGTGACGGCTGGTCCTACGATATCGGCTACGGCGGACTCGATCACGTCCTTGCCAACGAAGCCGACGTCAACGTCCTTGTCCTTGACACTGAGGTTTATTCCAACACCGGTGGTCAGGCTTCCAAGTCCTCCCAGACCGGTTCCATCAACAAGTTCACCGCTTCCGGTAAGAAAGAAGCCAAGAAGAACCTCGCTCTCATGGCCATGTCCTATGGACACGTCTATGTCGCTCAGATCGCCCTTGGCTCCAACCCAATGAAGGCCATCCAGGCCCTCAAGGAAGCCGAGAGCTACAATGGTCCATCCCTTGTTATCTGCTACTGCCCATGCGCCGAGCAGCACATCAAAGGCGGACTTATCAACTCCATCGGCGAAGAGAAGAGAGCCGTCGAATGCGGTTACTTCACCACCTTCCGTTACGATCCACGCCTCGTTAAGGAAGGCAAGCCAGGCTTACAGCTTGATTGCAAAGAGCCAGACTGGACCAAGTTCCGTGACTTCTTAATGCTCGAGACTCGTTTCTCCCAGCTTCCAATCGCCAACCCAGAACATGCTGAAGAACTCCTCACCAAGTGTGAGAAGTACGCTCAGGATCGTTGGGCTGCCATCAAGAAGTTCGGTCTCTAATCCGACAAACACACAAAATCGAGGGGGTCGTTTGACCTCCTCTTTTTGTTTTCCAAAATGGCAAAACAATTTATACTTTTGGCAAGATGGAAGAGAAACTGCATCATCGCGTCAAAGCTCTCATGAAGGAGCAAAGGATGACCCAAAGGGAACTTGCTAGAAGAAGTGGGCTTACCGAGGCCAGTGTTTGCAAGTACCTAAGCGGGTCAAGAACTCCGCAAGCTGAAGCGGTGGTTCTTTTGGCAAAAGCCTTAGGAACGACATCTGACTATTTATTAGGTATTAAAAGGGATGAGGGAAGCATCTATCGTGACCTCGAGAAACAGATCCTTGAGAACAAAGAAAACCTATCCCCAGAAGAGAGGATGAGCCTCATCATGCTTCTCTCCTCAAAATAAGCGCAAAAACAAAAAATCCTTGGCAAAACCAAGGTATTTTTTTGATTGGTCGGAACGATGAGATTTGAACTCACGACCCCTACCACCCCAAGGTAGTGCACTACCAAGCTGTGCTACGTCCCGTCGCAAAACCATTATATAGAACGGTCAAATATAATCTAGTGAAGTGGCCTTGTTTTTGAGGATTTTTCTTTTTAAAAAGAAATTCTTAGGGTGTTTTTGTTTCGCATATCTATTTTCTTCCCTATAATTTGCTTGTTATGGATACACGCAAAAAGATATTCGTTAAAGGCGCTAGAGAGAATAACCTCAAGAACATCGACCTCGAGATGCCAAAAGAAACCCTTACCGTTTTCACCGGCGTAAGTGGTTCAGGCAAATCGACCCTTGCTTTCGAGACGATCTACGCCGAAGGGCAAAGAAGATACGTCGAATCTCTTTCCCCATATGCCAGACAATTCTTGGGCGGCGTCGATAAGCCGGACGTGGACGCTATCGAAGGCCTCTCGCCTGCCATCTCAATCGATCAGAAGACGACATCCCATAACCCTCGTTCGACAGTTGGTACTGTTACTGAGATATATGATTTCCTCCGTCTCCTTTTTGGTCGCATCGGTATTCCATATTGCCCTCATCACCATAAACCGATCGTCGCCCAGTCTCCTTCTTCGATGACCGAAGCGATCATCAAATACGAAAACGGAACCAAACTCCAAATCCTTTCCCCAGTCGTTAGGCATGAGAAAGGAACCCATAAAGCCACTCTCGACAAACTCAAAGCCGCTGGTTTTGCTAGGCTCAGAGTCGACGGTGAGTTCTATCTCATCGAAGAAGTTCCGGAGTTAGAGAAGAACAAACGCCACGACATCGATATCGTCATCGACCGTCTTGTCATCAAAGACGATATCCGCTCAAGGGTAGCGGAAGACGTTGAGCTTGCTCTCAATTGGAGCGATGGCTATCTTCTCATCCATACCGACAAAGAAGAAAAACTTATCTCAAGCAACCATACCTGCCCAGAATGTGGATTCAGCATCCCAAAGATCGAGCCTCGTCTTTTCTCGTTCAACGCCCCATTAGGTTCTTGCCCTGATTGTCATGGCGTTGGCCTTAAGAGAAGCGTGGCTGAAGACCTCATGATTCCAAATCCAAAACTATCGATCAATCAAGGAGGCCTTCGCTACTTCAAGAACCAGGTTGGCTCCAATCTTCTTGAATGGCAAACTTTCAAAATCCTCTGCGAAACCTACTCAATTGATATGAATAAGCCTCTTGAGGAGTTCACCGAGAAAGAGAAGAGAATCATCTTCATCGGAAGCGATAAGGAAATCAGTTACACCCTCAAATCGAATACCGGAAACGTCTCTCACCGCAAAGGCTATATTGAAGGCGTTAAAACCATGATTGAGAGAAGGTATCAGGAAACCACTTCCAAATGGATGATGCCTTTCTACGAATCCTTCATGCGCGATTCCGAATGTGAGACCTGCCATGGCCATAGGCTTAATGAAGCGGCCTTATCGGTCAAGATCAATGGCCTCAATATCTATGAAGTCACTTGTCTCACTGTCGAGAAACTCGTCGATTGGGTTAAAGACACAAAAGAAAAGCTTAACGATACCGAACTTCAGATTGCTAACCTTGTCCTCAAAGAAATCCATAACAGAGCCGCCTTCCTTGTCGATGTTGGCCTAAATTATCTAACCCTTAACCGTCTTGCGATGTCCTTAAGCGGTGGAGAAGCCCAACGTATCAGGCTTGCTACCCAAATCGGCTCAAGATTATCCGGCGTTTTATATGTTCTTGATGAACCTTCGATCGGTCTCCATCAAAGAGACAACGCCAAACTCATCAAGACTATGAAAGAGATGAGGGATCTTGGAAACACCCTCATCGTCGTTGAACATGACGAAGAGACAATGAGGAACGCCGACTTCATCGTCGACATTGGCCCAGGTGCCGGTGTCCATGGTGGCAAAGTCGTTGCTACAGGTTCTCTTGAAGATATCGAAAACACCAAAGAATCGATCACCGGAGACTATCTCTCTGGCAGAAAATACATCGCCGTTCCTAAAGAAAGAAGAAAAGGAAACGGCAAGAAGAT
>CADBDO010000089.1 GCA_902793515.1 uncultured Erysipelotrichaceae bacterium
GACCGCTTTGATGACGGCGCTGAGGAATAAGAGGAATCGAGCGTTCTCGGATGGGGTATCACCTGGCTCAAGAAGGTTGATGCCGGTGTCGGTCTTAAGGGACCAGTTGTTATGTTTGCCGCTTCCGTTGACGCCAGCGAATGGTTTCTCATGAAGAAGGCAGACAAGGCCATGTTTCTGAGCGACCTTCCTCATTGTCTCCATGACGATGTGGTTGTGGTCGGTGGAAACGTTGGAGGTAAGGAAGATGGTGGCAAGCTCGTGCTGAGCTGGGGCGACTTCGTTATGCTCGGTCTTAGCAAGAACGCCAAGCTGCCAGAGTTCGGTGTTGAGGTCTTCCATGAATGCGGCGACCTTGGTTTTGATGACGCCGAAATAATGGTCATCAAGCTCTTGTCCTTTTGGGGCTGGAGCGCCAAAGAGGGTCCTGCCAGTGAACATAAGGTCCTTCCTCTTCTCATAAAGGTCTTTGTCGATGAGGAAGTATTCTTGTTCTGGGCCAGCGGTGGTCTTGACGTGGTCAACATCCTTGTTGTCGAAGTGCTTGAGGATACGCATGGCCTGCTTGTTCAAAGCGTCCATCGATCTTAAGAGTGGGGTCTTATGGTCAAGAGCCTCGCCGTTATATGAGCAGAAGATGGTTGGGATGTATAAGGTTTTGCCTTTGACGAAGACATAGGAGGTTGGGTCCCAGGCAGTATAGCCACGGGCCTCGAAGGTGTCTCTAAGTCCTCCGCTTGGGAAAGAAGAGGCATCTGGCTCACCTTTGATGAGGTTTTTGCCAGAGAATTCGGCAACGACCGCTCCGCCTTTTTGGGACTCGATGAAGCTGTCATGCTTCTCGGCAGTCTCACCAGTGAGAGGCTGGAACCAGTGGGAGTAGTGGGTAGCGCCCATCTCCATGGCCCATTCTTTCATGGCGTTAGCGACTTCTTTGGCAATGCTTGGGTCAAGCTCTTTGCCGTTTTTGATGGTCTTTCTTAATAACTGATAGGTTTCATCAGTGAGACGCTTCTTCATCTCCTTGTCATTGAAGACGTGAGCGCCGAATGTTTCGTAGAATTTCTCCATATTCGTTAACTCCTTTTGACTTTAGTCGCAGCCGTGATGAATTCCTTGAAGATCGGATGCGCTTTATCTGGGCGGGATTTGAATTCCGGGTGGAACTGCACTCCCACATAGAAATCGTTTTTGCTATATTCGATAGCCTCGACAAGACGGTTGTCTGGTGAAGTACCCACGATTTGCATGCCATTTTTGACAAATTCGTCACGATATTCGTTATTGAATTCGTAGCGGTGTCTGTGTCTTTCGGCGATGGATTTTTCGCCGTAGATGGAAGCAAGTTTGCTGCCGTCTTTAAGCTCGCATGGGTAACTACCAAGACGCATTGTACCACCCTTTTCAATCGTTTCCGATTGATCTGGCATGAAATCGATGATTTTGTGAGCGGTATTTGGGTCGAATTCGGTCGAATGGGCGTCTTTGTAGCCAAGTCCGTATCTAGCGAACTCGATAGCGGCGATCTGCATGCCTAAGCAGATGCCGAAGTATGGGATGTTGTTTTCTCTGGCGTATTTGGCAGAAAGGATCATGCCTTCGATGCCGCGGTTTCCGAAGCCGCCTGGGACGATGATACCCTGAATGTCTTTGAAGGTCTCATTGACGTTTTCTTCGGTGATGGTTTCGGAATCGATCCAGGAGATGCTCACGTGAGCGTCGCTTTCGTATCCGCCATGGTGAAGAGCCTCTTTGACGGAAAGGTAAGCGTCATGAAGTCCGACGTATTTGCCAACGAGGGCGATCTTGACGGTTTTGCTTCTGTTGTGGATGCGGTCGAGGAGGTCGTACCAATGGGTGAGGTCGATTGGTTTGGTCTCGAGATTAAGCTCACGGCAAACGACATCTGAGAATCCTTGCTTCTCAAGCATGATTGGGGCTTCGTAAAGGGATTTGACGGTCGTGCTTTCGAAGACGCAGTCTGGTTTGAGGTTGCAGAATAAGCAGAGCTTCTCCTTAAGGTGGCTTGGGAGAGGGGTGTCGCATCTGGCGACGACGATATTTGGGTTGATGCCATCGCCCTGAAGCTCTCTTACGGAGTGCTGGGTTGGCTTGGTTTTATATTCATCGGAACCCGAGATATATGGGACGAGGGAAACGTGGATGAAGCAGACGTCTTCTTTTTTGTTTTCTAAGGCAACCTGACGGATGGCCTCAATGAATGGCTGGGATTCAATGTCACCGACGGTGCCACCGATCTCAGTGATGACGACATCGGCATCGGCTTTCGAACCGACGGAGTAGATGAATCTCTTAATCTCATTGGTGATGTGAGGGATGATCTGAACGGTTTCACCAAGGTATTTGCCTTCTCTTTCTTTGCGAAGGACGTTCCAGTAGACCTTGCCAGTCGTGAGGTTGGAGTACTTATTAAGATTCTCATCGATGAATCTCTCGTAGTGGCCAAGGTCGAGATCGGTTTCCGCACCGTCATCGGTGACGAAGACCTCACCATGCTGGAATGGGGACATGGTGCCTGGGTCGACATTGATATATGGGTCAAGCTTCTGGGAGATGACCTTGAGACCGCGCTGCTTGAGCAAACGGCCAAGTGATGCTGCGGTGATGCCTTTTCCTAAACCAGAGACAACACCACCAGTGACAAAGATGTACTTCATACTCGCGTTTCCTTCTCAAAAAAAGAAAAAAGGGGTGGTAAGGCCCAAGGTGTTTCTAACGTGTAGAAGCCTTGAAGCAATCATACCTAATCCTTTACTGCAACCTTAAGTTGCCAACACGTATTATATGCTTGATTGTGTATTTGTAAATGAAAATTTATCGATTACATATAGTATTTATATATTAATAAGGAAAATAGGGGTAGCGATGCAACCAATATGTAAACAAAAGTTACCTAATATATAAATAAGATATTTTCTAACAATAATGTCACTTTTCATAAATCATTATTAAAAGCAAAGGCTTCTAGCAAGGCGAGCTAAAAAAATTTTAAATAATTGTTTGTAGCGCTTCTTTTAGAGATCCGATATCGTTAGCGGCCGTTTCGAAAACGGTTAAAAAATCGGTTTTCCCATATTCGTGAACGATCCCGTTTCTAAAACCGATTATATCCCCCCAAGGTATTTGAGGATTGTTTTCTTTAAAAGCCGCTCCGATGTTCTTAATGTTTTCTATTGTTTGGATAAGCCTAAACATCACAGCGTCTATAAGTTCTTCGTCCGACAAAAACTCTTCGTAGCTTTTGCCGTTTATATATCTCTGTATCGTGCTTATGTTCTCGATTGCCTTTTGTGCGTAATATTTGTCGTCTTTCTTATTATCCATAGACCTTGACGCCATCTTTCATGATTTCGCCAATGAGTTCTAGGTTGCCCTTAAGTGCATCTAACCTTATAAGATCTATCTTTTTGTGCAAAACACCTCGTATTGCTTCCGCCAAACCAGCCACTCGCATGCCGGTTAAAGATGTCGAGACGCAAAGGTCAACGTCGCTAGTTTCGGTCGCATATCCTTTGGCATAGCTACCAAAGAGGTAACAGAAATCGACTTCACCCTCATACTGGCTATCTAATAGCGTCTTCAAACCCTCCCTAATAATTTCGCATTTTTCTTTCAAGATGTTGATGAAGTTTTGGCGCATTAGGGCGCTCCCGTGGCTTTCATCTAATTCGTATCTTCTAAGGGTCCTGACTGGGATGCCAATGATCGATGCGGCTTCTTTCTGCGATAAGTTAAAGGACGTTCTTGTTTCTCTTAAAGTCATGTTTATCACCCAAACTAAACATAGCAGTGTTGACCTCTACTGTAAAGCAAGAGAGGACAAAATGACCTCTCGAATACATGATAGAGGACAAAAAGAAAATGAGCACTTGGCCCATTTGAATATGAAGTGGTGGGTGTTATAGGTGTCGAACCTACGACCTCTTCCGTGTGAAGGAAGCGCTCTCCCGCTGAGCTAAACACCCTCCTAAATAAATAAGC
>CADBDO010000090.1 GCA_902793515.1 uncultured Erysipelotrichaceae bacterium
GCTTTGACTCTTTCGTCTTTGGTTCCATCGATGACAAAAGCCTCTAACGCTGGCGCCCAACGTTTGAATTCGCTGAGCCAGTTATAGATGACGCTCTTAGGAGCGATGATGAGGGATGGTTTTTCTTCCTTAAGACCTTCGAGGAAAGAAATGACCTCAAGGGTTTTTCCTAAGCCCATGTCATCAGCAAGGATGCCGCCAAGATGATATTTATGGAGAACGGTAAGCCACTTGATGCCGGCTTCCTGATATGGCCTAACAACACGCTTGACCTCTTTGGTTAGAGAAATCTCTGTTTCTTTGAAGTTGGAGATGTCGTCGATAATGCGTCCGACAAAGTCGGAGAACTCGATTTTCGTTCCTTCTTCTTCAAGAGCGAGGAGTTTGAAAGCTTCGTAGATTGGCTGCTCGTCCACTTCCATCTTGTTGGTCATCTTCACGGATTCCTTGATCTCGGAAGCGACGCTTAAATCCTCATCCTTAAGGAGGATGTAGTCTCCACGGAGGAGAACGTATTTCTTCTTCTTTTTGTAAGAGTCGAGAATCCTCGAAACCTCTTCCGCAGAGAATTCCTTGGATTTAATGGAAACAGATAGCCAATCGATATTGTTCTTGATGCTGATGGCAAGAGATTCTGGTCTCCTCACTTTAGTGTTCTGGAGTTTCTCAGAAAGCATGACATCGGCAAGGCTCTTAAGTTTGGTGAGATCCTGCTGGAGGAACTTAAGAATCTTATCCGCATCTTTGAGGGCGCCGTTCTCTAATCCTCCGACGTTCTCGAGTTCTCTATCGAAAGCGCTCAGCGATGCTTTGTAGTAATAATTCTCATCAAGCTCATCCCTGTCTTTGATTTCGCCAAACAAGGTGTAGATGGTTCTGAAGGTGATATGCCCTTCTTCATTCATGTCTAGATAGAGCGAGATACGTAACTGATTCTCATCCTTTGGCATCGTTCCGTTAAGGGAGTATTCCAAAGGAATCTTCTCGAAGATGATGTCTTTGATCGCAGAGAGATCGACGTCTTTGTGTTCTAAGAAGAAGCCGTAGACTCTACCCATTGTCTCATTCGGGAAATGATAGACCTCAATGAGGCCCGCACTCTTATCGAGAAGGATGATGTGCTCAGAATTGACAATGCTCCTAAACATCTCGACTGTTCTTAGTGGAGGCTGGAATTCGAGTTCCTCGCTAGGAAGGACTTTGTATCCGGCTTGATGGGTTTCGGAGTCAACGTAGTATTGCTCGTTGCCAAAATGGACGTATTTGCCACGGACGATATTGAGAAGTTTGGCCAATTGGCTAACACCTAAAGTAACAGGCGTGCTTGTGTTATATTCCTGCCTGCGGTTACAGACGTTCACGAAGAACTTAAGGATCTCTAAGCTCGTCTCATCAAAGACCTCTGGGGCTGGCATGAGAGAGTATCTTCTGAACTTATACATCTCTCCGTTCACGAAGCAGTTGATGAAGGTCTTGAGGTTCTCGATCTTGATGGATTTGTCATCCTCGTCGTTAAGGGTGACCTCAACGGTGAATTTGTTCTCATCAAGTATCTGTCTGAAGGTCAAGGCGACCTCTATCTTTCCTAGTGGGGTGTATTTCTCCGCTTCTTCTTCCTTGGCCTTTTTCTTCTCGTCAACCTTGATGAAATTCAAAAAATCCTTGCGAATCCTTGCTCTTTTTTCAATTTGAGCGGCAGAAAGAGGCATTATTGGCTTTATTAAGTTAGCGATTGGTTTATAGATTTCACTCAGGTCATTAGCTGGGAGTGAGGTCTCTTTCTCAGAGAGATAAACATAGAGGGCCTTCTGTTCTGGAAGCAATCCAACGAATGGAGAATTCTTGCCAAAGCGCTCAAGAGGTCTTCCATCACCCTGGACCTCAAGATAGATGTATTGCGATTCGTTTGGAGTGGAATCCAAAGAGAACGCTTCATAGACGATTGTCTCGTTGTCTTTGTCGTAAGAGAAGGCAACGCCAAAACGACCACTCTCAAGTTTCTGGAGAATGCTGTAAGTGGTTAGACCCTTACGATATTCAGCGCATAGCGCTTTCCCTATTTGCCCTGCCTTAGTGAGAAACATGTTTCACCTCGTGGGGATAGACGCCCGCTTTCGAAAGCATATTGTTCCTTGAGGCTATCGCTAGCCAAATGGAACGATATTCGTTATTGGAAGACACGCTCTTAAGGATGAATGGCTCAAACATGGCCGTATCCAAAGAGAAGTCGTGAGAGTAATCGAGATAGAGAAGTCCATAGAAGAGGTCTTCCACCGCTTCTTTGGTCTTGGCTTTTGGGTCTGTGAGTTTCTTTTTGACGAGATTCGTGACTTTGTCTTTTGTATCTACGTCTAAGTCTTCGCGGCAAAGATAGACTTCCTTACAGGAGAGCTTCTTGATCGATAAAGCGTGCATATGCTCCGGGAACAAAGAGCCATCACGGAGAAGGACGGCGTTGAGGAAAGATTTGCTGCCAAGAGCAGGCGATATACGTTTAGCGACTTCTTTGAATCTGTCCTTGCTCACGTATTTCCTTAAACGGAGATAGGAATCGAAATCGCTGTCGAACTCGTAGAAGGCATCAAGAAGGAACGATTCAGTCTCTTCTTCGTTACCGTAATCTTTGAGATATGCGTAGATGTCCTCAGGAATGTATTTCTGGTTATGGTTCTTATTTAAGAATTTGATGATCTTCCTAATGGAATCGATATCTTTGCAGTCTTTGGCCCCTTTGATTGCCTCTCTATAGAAGTTCGGGTTGGAGGAGAATGGAATGTGGTCGATGAGCGCACACGCAAAAGGCGCGTACACCTGGAGATTATTGGGAATAACAACGGAGCTGCTGTTGAGGATGGAGACCGCTAAAGGTTTGTCCTTCTTGTAGACTTCCATGAAGCCTTTTTGGGCCTGGAAGGAGAATTTGTCCTCACTAAGGAAAGCGTTGAAGAGTTCCCCTAACGAATAAGCGTTTAAGTCCTTGGCGGTTTCAATCGCTTTGGCAACGAACTTCTCACTGATGCCTAGGTTATTGACCGCTTCGACGAAGCATCTATGGACGCCGCCTTCAGCATCGCCATAGTAGAAGGCCTTATAGCATGTGGCGACAAATAACGCTGTGGCGTTTTCTAGCTCATCTGAACTCAGCTTGTCTTTGAGGTTGATGAGGTCTTCCTTCGCTTTGCGAAGACCATTGAGTGACTTCCTCGTGTATGCGTCGTTAATGGAACCAACGATTCTCTGATACGTTCCCTTCCCGATTTCTTCGGTCTCTTTCTCCATGGAGGAAGCAAGAGAATAGAGAACTGCGGCCTCGTGTTTGCAGTTATGCGGATATGGGCATGAGCATTCCATATCGACGAGCTTGTTCTCGCCATCGAAAACAAGATGGACTTTATATGATTTGCCACCCGTTCCCTGGACTGAGGCATGGACATGATTGTTGGCGCTCAAAACGACACGGACTTTGCCGCTATTGAAGTAGTCCTTTCCCCTTTGAAGGATCTCGGGAGCGAATGTTGAGAAATCAATTGAATATAGTTTCACGAGGATATCTTATACCCTCATTTGTTACTAGCAAAATCTTTTAAATGGTCGA
>CADBDO010000091.1 GCA_902793515.1 uncultured Erysipelotrichaceae bacterium
TCCCATTCGACGAATATACTTTCCGTTACTTCAACGTCCTCACCAATAAGTGGGAAGTTGAAGCAGGGGACTACGATGTCTACGTTGGCCCATCAAGCGTCTCGTTCCCTCTTGTTGGCAAAATCCACCAAGAAGGCACGAACGCTCCAGCGCCGTACGACAAAGAGAAACTTCCTTCCTACTTCAGCGGAAAGGTCAGACGCGTTGACCAAGAGGAGTTCGAAACCCTTCTTGGCAGAAAGATCGAGGAGCCTGTCGTCTTCATCAAGAAGAACAGAATCATGGTTACTCCTGAGACAACCATTTACGACCTTCGCTATGCGAAAAGTGGGCCATCCGCGTCGTCATCAAGATTCTTCCAGCCTTCGGCAACAGATCCTTGGCAGACACCATGACCATGGGTATGTACTACACCCCATTAAGGAACATGTCCCGCGCTTCAGGCGGCATGATCGGTTGGGGACAGCTTGGCGGTCTCATCATGATGTGCAATGGCAAGTTCTTCAAAGGACTTCACGAGTTCATCCACCAAGGCAAAGTCAAAAAACAAAGAAAGAAAGCCCGCGACGAAGCTTTAGAAAACGCTGCGAAAAAGGCTTTAGAAAACTAGACAAACTCTACAAAAACACTTCTTTACCTTTTAAGGTAGTTTTAAATGTGTATAATTACTAGGCTTGCCCACAAGCGAAGCTAGTAATTTACCTATGAATACAAAACAGAAATTAATCACAGTGTGCATCCCTGCTTATAACAGCGAGGAATTCTTGCACTACGCCGTCGATTCCCTGATCCCATTTGGGGAAGACGTCGAAGTCATCATCATTGATGATGGATCCAAAGACAAAACGGGCGAGATTGCTGACAAGTACGCAGCCGAACACCCATTCATCAAAGCCGTCCACCAGCCAAACGGCGGACATGGCGAAGGCATCAACCACGGCTTACAGCTCGCCACCGGCGTCTATTTCCGCGTCCTCGATAGCGACGATTGGGTGGATCACGATGGTTTTGCCGCCCTTATCAAAGACGTCAAAGAACAGAACTGCAAAGCCGATCTCTACTTCACCGACTACACCTACTGGCATGGCAGAGACAACAAAGACGCCACCATCAACTTCAATTACCTTTTCAAAGGCAAAGACTATGATGCCGCCAAAGGCGGACCATGGTCTTGCATCAAGCCTTTCCGCTACGACCGTAACCTTACCTTACATACCACCATGTATAGGACCGCTACCCTTAGAGAAAGCGGAGTCCATTGCCCAGGACACGTCTCCTATGAAGACAACTACTTCATCTACGCCCCAATGGCGTTCGTCAAAGAGATCCGTTATGTCCCTGTGAGCGTCTATCAGTACCTCACTGGCAGAGATGGCCAGTCCATGCAGACCTCCAACCTCGTTAAGAAGTACAAAGACTTCCTTATCGACGGAAAGCTCATCTTCGACGCCATTGACATCTATTCGATCAAAGACAAAGCGACCTACAAAGCCGTTTACCATCATTTGATCATGAACATGATCTTGTCCGTCATGTGGTCCAAGTACGTCTGCACCAAAGAATCCAAGGCCGCTCTTAAGGATTTCTATAGACACTGCAGGACCAACAACAAACGTCAGTATAGAAAGATCAGACGCCACTTCCTTATCTGGGTTATGAACCTCCCTCTCGTAGGAACCCTTATTGTCAGAGGAGGTGTAAAAATCGGCCACAAGATCGTCAAGTTCAACTAAGCTTGATAATCTAAAAATCACTGACAAAAACCGCACGAAATCCGTGCGGTTTATTTTTTATCCCATTAAGGGTCAAAAAATAATTTCACATGGGGTAGCGAATGCGTATTATATATGCGCAATGAAATTGGGTCAGAAACAAACCCCGTTTATCACGGCTCTCGAAAACTACATCAAGAAAGACGTTTCTCCTTTTGATGTTCCAGGCCACCATATGGGCAACGTTGAAAACGCTGCGACGAAGGTCTTAGGACACAATGTTTTCCTTTGTGATGTCAACGCCCCTGTTGGCATGGACAACCTTGCCAAGCCTACAGGCGTAATCATGGAAGCCGAGCAGCTTATGGCTGAGGCCTGCAACGCTGACAAGGCTTTCTTCTTAATCAACGGAACCTCTAGCGGCATCATCGCCATGATCATGACCGCGGTCAAAGCAGGGGAGAAGATCATCCTTCCTCGTAACATCCACAAATCGGTTATCAGTGCTTTGACGATTTCCGGCGCTGTCCCAGTTTATGTCATGCCTCAGATCGACAACGATCTTGAGATCGCCAATCAACCAACCCTTGAGGATTGGAAGAAGGCCATTAACAGAAATACATCTGCTAAAGCCATCTTCGTCATCAACCCAACCTACTTCGGTGCCGTTGGTGAACTCGAGGAACTTGTCGAATACGCTCACGAGCATCACATGGCCGTTCTTGTCGACGAAGCCCATGGTGCCCATTTCTATTTCCATCTCGAAGGCCAGCCAATGACCGCTATGGATGCTGGAGCGGATATGTCTTCCGTTTCCTTCCACAAGACCGCTGGCTCCTTAACTCAATCTTCGGTCCTTCTTCTCAACGAACACCTTTTCAGAAAAGAAGAAGTTCAGACTTCCTTAAACATTCTCAATACGACTTCCCCATCCACGTTGCTTATGGCGTCTTTAGACGGCGCTCGCGCATTCATGGCTTCAAAGAAGGGTCAGACCGCTATGGCGGAGACCTACAAGCTCGTCGAATATGCGAGAAAGAAGATCAACCAAATCAAAGGCTTCGAAGTCAAAGACAAAGCCTATTTCAAAAAGAACGGTGCCTATGACTACGACTGCAGCAAAGTCGTCATCGCCATCGACAAACTCGACATCGACGGCTTCGATCTCTATCGCTTGCTCATCGACAAATACGAAATCCAAGTCGAGCTCGCTGAGACTTATGAAATCATGTGTGTCTTCGCAATCGGCACAAAGAAGAAACACGTCGACAGCTTAGTCGAAGCGCTCAAGGATATTTCCGCCCATCACTATCACAAAGACATCGTTTACGATGACCACCATTTCGACAGTTCGTTCCCATTCATGCTCGCAAGGCCTCGTGTCGCCTTCCACGCTCCAGGAAAGGTTTTGCCTCTCGAAGAGTTAGACGGAACCATCTCCAAAGAGCAGGTCATGATGTACCCTCCGGGAATTCCGCTTATCGTCCCTGGAGAAGTCTGGAACAAAGACCTCATCAAGAGGGTTAAGTTCTTTGAGAAACACAAGAAGGAAGGCATCCGCCTTATCTCTGCCTACAAAGAAGGTTTCCAGGTTATTGATACAGAGCAGTGGCGTCGCTTCTCCGTCTATGAGAAGAAACTGAGCGACTACAACCGTACCAAAAAGACAACACCTCTCAACGATGGCTATCACGTTCCATTCGAAGGCGAGAAACACAAAGAGACCTTGGTCCTTTTGCCATTCCGTCTAGATACCTGGAGAAAGAAAGCCAAACCAGCTCAGGTTGCTTACAAAGAAGTCATCTCCGCGATTGCCAAACACGAGAAAGTGGTGGTGGGCATCCATCCAAGATTCCACAAAGAACTTGCGCCGATGTACGAGAGAATTCCTAATGTCGAAACCATTTCCGTCCGTTATAACGACGCATGGGCTCGCGACAATATGCCTCTCTTCCTAACCAACGGTAAAAATCTCAGAACCGTCGATTTCCGTTTCAATGCTTGGGGCGGTGAATATGACGGCCTTTATAGAAACTATAAAGATGACGACAAACTTAGGTCTCCATCATCTCCAAGAAGATGGGCCTCATGTCATACGTCCATCCGAAGTTCGTCCTCGAAGGTGGTTCTGTAGCGCTTGATGGCGAAGGCACTCTCATTACCACTGAAGCGTGCCTCCTCTCGCCCGGCCGCAACCCATGTCTCACCAAGACCGAAATCGAAGAGGTCCTTCGTGAATACTTAGGCGTCGAGAAGATCGTTTGGATTCCACACGGAATCTACGAAGACGAAACCAACGAGCACATCGACAACATGGTCTCCTTCGTGAAACCAGGCGAAGTCATG
>CADBDO010000092.1 GCA_902793515.1 uncultured Erysipelotrichaceae bacterium
GTGTGGTGGAGCTCTTCCTCGGTAAGGATGATGAGGGCTTTCCTGATGAGGATGAGCATCGATGGCTCAATCCAATAATCGAAGGTTGAGGAAGGGTATTTCTCTTCGAATTTGTTGAGCTTGAGATAGAGAGGAAGCCCATCGATCGCGAAGTGCCATAAGTCGGCGAACATGTAATCAAATGGAGAAGCGTTCTCCATGTACTTAATCGCATCTCCTTCAATGATCTCGATCTTCTCTTTATGAGGGAAGAATGGAAGGACGTTCTCTTTGAAGAGCTTAATGACCCGGGAGTCTTTCTCGATGACGGTCACTTTGCTGACCTCATCTTTGAGATGGACCATGTAGGCGAAATAGCCTAAGCCAAGTCCAAGGGTGATGACTTTTCCTTTGGCTTTAGCGACTGCGTCCTTCATCGTGTTGATCTCGTGAGGGGTCACGCTCATCCAGATACGCTCCTTCTCAAGGAGAGCGAGGAATTCGAAAGGCTTATCGAAATAACCAAATGGAGTGGTCTCTTCGTAGAATCTTCCTTTGACGATCATCTCGTCATAGACGAAGCCAACATGCGAAGGCTTCTTAAGGTAGTCTAATCTGAAAGAACCATCCTTCTTCGCTTTCGGTCTAACGTTAACGAAGTAGGGGTTCTCTTTATATTCTTTTGGGCTAAGTTTCTTGATTGGGTAAGGAAGAGCGCATTCTTCCGCTTTCTCTTCGCCGTTCAGGAGGATGTTATAAAACATCGCGGCCGCTTCATTGTCGTCCATGGTCGAAACGAGTTTCCTGAACTCTTTGCGGTCTTTTTCAGAGAAAGTGATCTTCATATGAAGATTTTATGATTTCTTTCCTCATCCATAAAGCCTAGAATTGCGTTGATGAGAAAGTCCAAAGTCATCTTGACCAACATGTGCATGCTCTACCGCGAAGACGGCAGCTTTTTGGTCATCGACAGAAAGAAACAGGATTGGCCAGGCATCAATTTCCCTGGCGGCCATGTCGAGGATGAAGAATCCATCCCTCAAAGCGTCATCCGCGAGATGAAAGAAGAGACTGGATATGACCTCCACTCCGTCGAGGAATGCGGTTACTTCGAATGGAACGTTCCCAAAGAGGGAGTGAGGCATCTTTGCATCCTTTTCCGTAGCAAAGACTTCTCTGGCAACATGCATTGTTCTAAAGAAGGGGAGTTATTCTGGATCAAGGAAGAGGACCTAAAAGGAAAAGCCCTCTCGCTTGATTTCGATAAGGTCCTCGAAGTCTGCAAGAAGGGCTTATAACGGTAACGGGACTCCGCCGATGCTCATGATGGTTATGAGGAGAAGCGCGCCAACGATCTGATGGACGATATAGATGAAGAGGGTGTGCCTTCCAACAAAGGCGATCGGTCTTCCCCAAGCGGTGTTGAACCAGGATGGGAGAAGGCTCTTTTTCTTTCTGTAGACGGTCTTGCCGACGCTTGCGCCAGCGAATACCGCGGTGGTTACGAGTAACGGCGAGAAGTAATCGTCGCCATGTCTCTTCATACCGATGAGGAGCTGACCAATCTCGGTGAAGAATTCTTCGGCGGTCTTGAATGGAGGCCTAATGCTTACGAGCGACTTTCCTCCGCCATAGGCGAAGCTGATGGCGACTCCAGCAAGGACGGTCAAGACGATGAAGGCGATTAATGTTTGCCACCATTTTGGGAAGAAGTGATCGAAGATCGAATAGATGAGGATGCCGATGCCCAACGCATGGAGGATGCCGCACCAGATATGCATGCTGAAGGCGTCGATGATGTCGGACATGAGCTCTAAGACTAAGCTAAGCATATTGGCGACGAGGAAAATCTGAACGCCTCTTTTCATGTTGTTCTTCGACAAGGTGCATGATAAGCCGGCCAAGAACATGAACATTCCAGACCAGAAGATCTCGAGGCAGTGGAGGTTCGTGTAGCCGTTGAGCAATGTCTTGTCCCAGAAATCAAGGACCGACGAACCTTTTGGCTGGGTAATGGAACAGAAAATGAAACGGCAGAATCTTGCAAACGGGACATACCACTCAGGTTCTTTCCCGATACCGATGCCATAGAAGTCTTTCGGCCCGTAACCTAAGGTGTAGCAGAAATGGAGGGCGACCATCAAAATGATGGCGACACCCCTAAGGAAGTCGATCTCAAAGATTCTGCCTCTCTTTTCTTTTGGGTGAGAGATAGCTCTTGCAGGGGCTAAGACTTTATCCATTCTCTGCCTCGTCCTTTTTCTCTAGTTTGACGAATTTGGAAAAGAAGTTCGCTAAGAAGGAGAAGAGGGCTCCGATGAAGGCGCCGAAACAAACGTCGCTTAAGTAGTGGTGGCCATCGCTCATTCTGCCAAGCATGGTGATAAGGAGCCATAAGCAAGCGGTGATGAAGAAGATGCCCTGGAGGTTCTTGGTCTTTTCGTTGTATTTGCAAAGCAAAGGGAAGAGAAGGAAGGTCGCGGCGATCGCACTATGTCCGCTTGGGAAGGAATTGAGAAGACTCTCATCGACACCCTCAAGTTTGGAAGAGAAATCGAAGAGTGGTTTGAAGGCGTCTAAATCGGTGGCGACATAGATGAATCTTGGTCTCTCGACGAGCTTCTTAAGAACGAAGACTAAGATGAAAGTGATGGCGAACGCGATGGCGATGATGAAGGCGTCCTTGAGAGCGTCTTTTGGGTCGGCGGTCTTGAACGCGAAGTAAAGAAGCGCATCAAGACCCATGGTGATGACCATGCCGCAAAGGAATCCAACCAAGTGGAGGGAATCATAGAAAACGTCATAACCAAGGACGAGTCCGGAAACCAAAGGAATTACAAAAAACGCTGCAAATCCAAGGTATTTTATCCATTTTTTGCTTGATGAACGGGTTGCGATAAAGAGAAGTGGACCAACAAATCCGACAAGGACATAGCCTGGGATGGAGCCAATGTATTCGATGATTTTTCCAAAGATGTTGCCTTCGGCGTAGATCGCTTTGGCGATATTCAAATCATATGAGGCACCAAGAACGATGCCGAGGATAAGGAGAACACCAACCGGTATCCACCAGAAGTTTTTAATTGCATTAACGGACTGTTTCATAACTTCCCTATTATAGCGATTTACCGAAATAAAAGAACACATGGCTTTGTTTTTGTTGGCCCGCTTCTGCTTCTAAGAAGCAATTCTCTCAATTCATGTTATACTTTGAGCATGAACAAGAAACCGGAATTCGAAGAGATATTCACCCATACCTCTGCCAATGATCTAGAAATTCTTCATAGCGACAAGTGCAGCTGCCTTTTCTGCCGCCACACGATGAACGCCAGAGACGTCCAAGATTGGATCAGCGACGATAGGGGAGTAACCGCCATCTGCCCTGAATGCGGAATGGACGCCCTTGTCGGAGATGCCTCCGGTTATACTTTCGATCACGAAAAACTCAAAGAGCTTAACCTCGCTTTCTTCGGTGAGGATTACATGGAACGCCACCCAGAAGCCGCTAGAACCTATTGCGAAAGATATAGGGATGGCAAAATCTCCCACAAGAAAGCCAATGAGGCTCTCTACATCCAATACCTAGCT
>CADBDO010000093.1:0-3800 GCA_902793515.1 uncultured Erysipelotrichaceae bacterium
TCGAGGAGAAGGTGTTCGTTCTCGTTGGCGTAGGTGCCATTGAGCTTGTTATAAGAAGACATGATGCTCTTGGCTTTGCCTTCTTTGATGGCGATTTCAAAACCGGTGAGATAAATCTCACGGAGAGTTCTTTCGTCGACGATGGAGTTGGACGCCATCCTCTTGATTTCTTGGTTATTGGCAGCAAAGTGCTTTGGACATGCGCTGATGCCGTTTTCCTGAACGCCAGCGATGTAGTTGGCAGCCATCTTGCCGGCAAGATATGGATCTTCGGCGAAGTATTCGAAGTTACGTCCACAAAGTGGATTTCTCTTCATGTTGAGAGCAGGAGCGAGAAGAACGCTGACATCGTTTGTCGCGGCTTCTTCACCAATGGTCTTGCCCATTAAATGGGCCATCTCAACGTTCCAGGTGTTCGCGGTTGTCGCTAATAAGGAAACCTTTTCCTCGAGGGTGAGCTTGGAGATTAAGTCTTTGTGTTTGAGGGCCATATCCTACTCCTTCTATGTTTATGTTTAGGCTATGCCTAAGGCTTTAAGCTTATCGAACATCTCTTTGGCAGCGATGATGCAATCATCCATGTCGTAATACTTGTAGACCGCAAGCCTTCCAAGGAAGAAGGTCTTTGGCTCAAGCTTGGCCGAGAGTTCTTTATAGGCAGCGGCGAGGTTGTTGTTCTTCTCGTCGTTGATTGGGTAGCAAGGGATCTTTCCTTCTTCGAAGGTGTCCGGGTACTCAAATGTGACAAGGGTCGAATGATGGTTCTTGCAGAACGGATCAAAGGCCTTGTGCTCAGCGCAGCGGGTGTATGGCTGGTCATGAGTGGTGAAGTTGATGACTGGGTTGTTCTGATAACGGTCCATCTGCATCCACTGATTGTCGAAGCGGAGGGATCTGTATTCGAGCTTGCCGAGCTTGAATGAGAAGTACTCATCAAGACGTCCGGTGTAGATGACATGGTCCGCCATCGCATCCCATTTTTCTTTCTCTTCGAAGTAATCCACGCCGGTTTTGACGTCGATTTCTTTCAAAAGGTTCTGAACCCACTTGGAATAACCGCCGACCGGGAGACCCTGCCAGGAGTCATTGAAGTAGTTGTTGTTGTATTCAAATCTCAAAGGCAAACGTTTGATGATGCTGGCAGGAAGCTCTTTGCAATCTCTGCCCCACTGCTTCTCGGTGTAGCCTTTGATGAGTTTCTCGTAGATGGTACGGCCAACGAGTTTGATGGCTTGTTCTTCGAGGTTCTTTGGTTCGTCGATGTGTTCCTTCTCAACCTCTTCGGCGATTTTGGCTTTCGCCTCTTCCGCGGTGGTGACACCCCATAACTCATGGAAAGTGTTCATGTTGAAAGGCATGTGGTAGAACTCGCCATGGCAGTTAGCGATAGGCGAGTTGATGAATGGATAGACCTCAACGTTCTTGTTGAACATATCCCAGGCGAATTTGTCGGAGGTATGGAAAATGTGTGGTCCATAAGTGTGGACGATGATGCCATCTTGGATGGCTGTGGAAATATTGCCGCCGACATCGTCGCGTTTCTCGATGACGAGAACCTTCTTACCGGCGTTCTTAAGTAAGTTGGCGATCGTTGAGCCAGAAAGGCCGCTGCCAACAATCAAGTAATCGTAATGCATAAGCACTCCTATTCAGACCGCTATATTTTACCTTAACCTAGGGTAAAAGTGCTACAATACCAAAGGTAAATTTATGAAAAAGAGCGAAGTTATACATGAAGCGCTGGCAAAAGAAGGCGCAGATGCTTGGGTTATCGTCGACTACGAAAACAGAAATAAAACCCTAGTCGAGTTCCTTGGTAACAGGATGCTCACGAGAAAGATTTTCCTCGTCTTCCCTCTTAGCAAGAAGCCTTTCATCATCTGTCATTCAATCGACACCGTTTTCCTTAGGGACGAAGAGATCACAAGTCAATTCGACCTCAAGGTCTACCATACCTGGCAAGAGATGCTCGATATCGAGAAGAAAGAGTTCGCCGAATATAAGAAGGTCCTTATGGACATCTCCGAGTTTGGCCTTCTCCCAAGGATCTCTTTAGCTGACTATGGCTCCGTCGAATTCGTTAAGAGCCTTGGCATCGAAGTCGCTTCAAGCGGAAACCTCCTTCAGAGATTCAGCGCTTTATATAGCGATAGGGCCTATGAGCTTCAGCTCCTCGCCAACAAAAAGACCCTCATGATCAAAGATGAGGCCTTCGCCAAAATCAAAGAGCTCATTCTCAAGAATGGCGAGACCAGCGAATACGAGATCCAGAAATTCATCTGCGATAGATTCCACGAAGAAGGCATGGTCTATGACGACCCTGCCATCGTCGCGATTGGCAAGAACGCTTCCGACCCTCACTATGGACCAAGCAAAGAAGTCTCCTCCCCTATCAAGAAAGGCGACTTGGTCCTTATCGATATGTGGGCGAAGATGGATGACCCTGAAGGCGTCTACGCCGACATCACCTGGATGGGTTATGTTGGAGAAGAAGTCCCGGAGGTTTATGCGAAAAGGTTCGAGATCTTGAAGAAGGCTATTGAAGCCGATTTCGAATTCCTCAAAAACGAACTTCCTAAGAGATCGGTCGCCGGTTACGAAGTCGACCAAATCTCAAGAGATTACATAAAAGAAGCAGGATTTGCTGAGTATTTTGTCCATAGAACAGGACATAACATCGCGGTTGACGTCTCTCCTCACGGCCCTGGCGTGAACATCGATAACTATGAGTCGCACGACACTCGTGAGATCATCGACGGAGTCACTTTCTCCCTTGAGCCAGGCATCTACGCACCTGACTTCGGCATGAGAAGCGAGACCAACGTCTATATCAAAGACAGGCAACCAATTTACGTTGCTGGACACCAAGAAGAGATCATCGCGATTCTCAAAAATTAACCTTAGTTCTAGAAGGTCGGCCAAATTTGACCGACTTTTTCTTTTTGACTAGAATAGGCACGTCTTATGAAATTCTCATCTTTCATGAAATTTGCTGGTTTCGGAATCAGCACAATTCTCTTTCGCAGGAAGAAACCTATTTTAGGAACGGTCATCGTCACCGATAAGTGCAACCTCCACTGCAAACACTGTTCCGTCAATAACATCACCGCGGTCATCCACCCTTATGAACAGATCAAAGGCGAGATGAAGCAGCTCTATGACATGGGCGTGCGCATCCTCTTTTTCTGTGGAGGTGAGACCTTCATGTGGAAGGACGGAGACAAGACCCTTAGAGACCTCGTCATTGAGGCGAAGAAGATGGGCTTCCTCATCGTCAACGTCGTCACGAACGGCACCTGGCCAATCGATTTGCCAGAGGCGGACTTAATTTTATTAAGTCTTGATGGCGATAAGGTCCACCACAACATCATCAGAGGCGAGACTTACGACACCATCTTTGAGAACATCTCCAAGGCCACCTCAGACAACATCTGTTTCTATATGGCCGTCAACCAGATCAACAAGGATTGTATCCGTGACGTCTGTGAAAAAGCCCGCGACACCAAGAACGTCAGAGCGGTCTCTTTCAACTTTCACACCCCATACCCAGACACCAAAGAACTCAAACTCACCAAAGAAGATAAAGCCAAATGCTGCGAGACCATAAAGCAGATGATGAAGGAAGGCTGCCCTGTCTTTAACCTTAAGAGCGCATTCCCATATATCATCGAGAACAAATTCCCAACCCCATGCCACCAATGCGTTGTCATGGAGAATGGAAAGCTTTCCGTCTGCGGGCGTTGCATCGATGTCCCAGGCCTTTGTGATGAATGCGGCTACTTCTTCGTCGCCGAATACAC
>CADBDO010000093.1:3808-7108 GCA_902793515.1 uncultured Erysipelotrichaceae bacterium
GCAAGATCCTGGCTCACAAGGTCATTCAAACCATTCACTTTCAAGAATGATTACGACCAGGTTCTCCCATATGAAAACCTAGACAATCTAGGTCTTTATGTTCACCTTCCTTTTTGCAAAAACATCTGCAATTTCTGCCCATATTGCAAAAAACTCTACTCAGAAGAGGAGAGCAATAGGTATATCGACGCCCTCATAAAAGAGATTCATTTAGTGGGTTCACAGAACAAAGAAAAGAAGAAGGTCACAAGTCTCTATTTCGGAGGCGGAACCCCTGCTTTATCCGCGCCTAGAATCCATGAGATCATCGAAGCCATAAACGAGCACTTCATCATCACCGAAGGAATCGGTTTGGAGCTTCATCCGGATAACGTTAACAAAGAGACTCTCCAGACACTTAAAGACGCTGGGGTCACCAAGATCTCAATCGGCATCCAGTCCTTCCGTACAAAATACCAATCCATATTGGGAAGAAAGACTGTGGATACCAAAGCCATGAAGGAGGCTTTAAAGGCCGTTCCTTTTGAAACGGTGTCGATGGATTTCATCTTCGCTTTGCCTTCGCAAACATACGAAGACCTTGAGGCAGACGTCGATGAGGCTTTCGAGCTTGGCGCCAACCACGTAGCAATTTATCCGTTCATCGACTTCACTTTCACCGCTAGCAAAGTCAAAGCCCTCCCGAAGAAAGAGAAGAGAGAGCTTCTTGATGCCATAACAAAACACTGCCAGGAGAAAGGCTATCCTCGCAGCACCATCTGGACCTTCTCAAGCAAGCCTGAGGCCAAATACTCGTCTATGACGAGAGAGACCTTCTTAGGCTTCGGTTGCTCTGCCACCACCCTTCTCAAAGATCAGTTCAAGATCAACACATTCGATGTTGATTCATACATCAAGAGGATCGAAGAAGGGAAACTCCCAACTTCGTTGACCATAAGATTCAAGAAGAGGCAAAGAATGGTCTATTGGCTCTTCTGGACCGCTTATAGCACAAGCGTGGATTCCAAAGACTTCGAGAAGTTCTTCGGTGTATCCCTTAAGAAAAAGTATGGGTTTGAGTTATGGCTCGCCAAAAAGATTGGCTACATAACTGAGAAGGATGGTGTTTACACCATGACCCTCAAGGGAGCCTTCTACTACCACTACTTCGAGAATTTCTACACCCTCTCCTACATCGACAAGATGTGGGGCATCATGAGGAAAGAAGCTTTCCCAAAACAGATCAAACTATAGAAAAAAGAGGCGCGGAGTAAAGACGCCTCTTTTCCTTTATGGTCGACGAGAACTGTATGTAACAGCGTGAAAGGAGTAGCCGCTGTTTTTAGTTGATTGAGATGTTGTGGACCAACTCTTTCTTCTCTTCTTCCTTAGGGAAGACGAGGGAGAGAACACCATTTTCGAATTTAGCGTTGATGGTCTTTTCGTCGGTCAGGCCAACATAGTAAGTCCTAGAAGCAGAACCATAGGTTCTCTCATGGCAGACATATTTGCCTTTGGACTTCTCGTCCCTCTTATCTTCGCGCTTGGCGGAGATGGTTAAGTATCCATCTTTGAGGGTGACGTTGATGTCTTCTTTCTTAACGCCAGGAAGCTCTACATCCATCATGTAATGGGTATCGTCCTCTTTGACATCCGTCTTCATGGAGATGGCGTGATTTTCTCTTCTGCTAACTGGAGCGAAGAAATCGTAGAATGGATCAAATCCGTAGTTGACTAAATCAAATGTCATTGTAGTTACCTCCTTGGGATTTATTAGCACTCATACTTCCTAAGTGCTAACTATATATTAGCCCTCTTTTTAGCACTGTCAATAGGTAAGTGCTAA
This sequence comes from uncultured Erysipelotrichaceae bacterium, assembly GCA_902793515.1. Taxonomy (GTDB): domain Bacteria; phylum Bacillota_I; class Bacilli_A; order RFN20; family CAG-826; genus UBA4951. The sequence continues at coordinate 5,634 of CADBDO010000093.1, forward strand.
TTTTTATGCGAAATTTTTTGCCCTCTCATTCATACGCGCGAACGCGTTAAATAATAAGGATGATATCTGCTTTTCGTAGGCGCTAAAGTCGATGATGAAAAAATCGTTTTTGGTGTTTTCACGAAATAATTTTTCGACTTCGTAATTAATTTCTTTCACCATCTTCTCCGCGCAGACGTCGCAGATTTGCTGGTAGCGGCTCATGTCAAAACCCCAGCCGCTGATTAAGCCGGCTGTGTCTTTGAGGGTCTTGCAGAGTTTTTCCCTTAAAGCGGTCATCTTAAACTTCCCTTTGAACTGGGAAGAATAAGGATCAAGCCCATCGGATATGAGTTTTGAGAAATAAGAAAGAACTTCGGTTTCGGTGTTTTGATAAATGTTGTTATTCATAAGTGCCTCCACTTCTCATATAGAGACATTTATGAAAATGTTCACAAAAAAAGGACCGAAGAATCGGTCCTAGATTTTGTTGTTTGATCCTTACTTAGCAAGGAAGGCTTTAACACCGATGAAGAGTTCGGTTCCAGCGGCAAGAAGAGAAGCAATCGCTGTAGCGATGAATCCCCAAGCAAGGCTGAGTTGGAACTGAGGAGCTTCGACCATGGCTGGGGCAAGGAAGGCTAAGATGCCGGCGACGGCCATGCAGAGGCCACCGACGATCGAAAGGAATCCGCCGAACTTTCCGCCATACCATCCGAAGGCGACTCCGAGAAGCTCGAAGGCAGCGCCAACGATGAAGAGAACGAACATGGCAACAAGTCCGCCAGTCGCGCTGATGGTGAATGGAGCAGCTGGGTTGGTGAAGACAAAGTCATAACCGCGAACGAACTCATCCGCGCCAGCCTGGACGCCAGGGGCGATTGGGAAGAGGAACGCGCAAAGGGTGAAGATAAGGGCAACGATGCCAAGTAATCCACCTAAATTTGAAGTCTTTTTCATATAGTTAGTCCTTTACTAGAAACGAGTTAATCTTACTAGCCTTGTAATCGTTGTTCAAGGCTTCGTAATTGTTAAACAATTATTTCAGGCCGTTTCTAATCTCTTTGAGCTTGGTTTGAAGCTCTTTTAATCCGAGGTTAAGCTCATTGGCTTCACCTGGTTTAAGATGGCGAACCCTTTCGATCTGGGCCTCGATGGCTTTGGCCGCCAAGACCTTCGAATAGTTAGGGTTGTTGATGTTGGCGTTAAGAATCTGATCCTGCCTTTGGGTCTCGGCAAAGCCGGAACTGTGGCTGGCTGGTTTCTTTGGCGCCGCTTTTTTAGGGGCCGCTTTCTTAGCTGGCTCGGCCTTTTTGGTTTCGGCCGGTTTCGCTTTAGGGGCAGCCTTAGGGGCTGGTTTTGCTTTTGGCTCCGCTTTTGGTTTTGGAGCCGCGACGGGTTTAGGTTTCAAAGAAGCGTAGAAGTCGTTGTTCTTCTTTTCGAAGACAATGGTCGCTCCCTTGATTTTGTATTCCTTGAGCATGTCGTGCTTAAGC
>CADBDO010000094.1 GCA_902793515.1 uncultured Erysipelotrichaceae bacterium
AACGTGTATGTCCTTAGCATCGTGGGCGAATAGCGAAGTGGCCAAACGCGGCTGACTGTAAATCAGCTCCTAACGGTTCGGTGGTTCAAATCCATCTTCGCCCACCATCCTTTATTGGGGTGTAGCCAAGTGGTAAGGCAACAGACTTTGACTCTGTCATTTCGCTGGTTCGATCCCAGCCACCCCAGCCATGACTCCTCCGTTAGCTCAGTGGTAGAGCACTTGACTTTTAATCAAGGGGTCGTGAGTTCGAGCCTCACACGGGGGACCAAATTAACTATCAATTGTTGGTTCCTATGGCGGGAACCTATTTCTTTATCTGGGATCCAGGGGATGACAGCTGCTCGAGTGGCGGAATGGTAGACGCAAGGGACTTAAAATCCCTCGCCCTCAAAAGCGTACCGGTTCGAGTCCGGTCTCGAGCACCACAACGAATAAGAGGTTTGACTGAGACGTCAAACCTTTTTTTCTTTATGCTTAAAGCATAAAATGCTAAATATTGAGGAAACTGAACATGAAAGTGGCACAAAGAATAATCGGAATAGCCGTAGTTGCCCTTGGCATTATTTTCGCTTTTGCGACAATAGGCGTTCTTGATCCTCAGCTTTCAGGCTCTATAGCCACACCCGTCTGTGTCCTAGGTATCTTTCTCTTCATCTATTCTTTCGGATGGTCAAATCATGGAGAAAGAGACTATGGCAAAATGCCTAAGGTTCCAAGGGAAGACGTGATAAAGGATAAGATGGGAGATGACCTAGAGACATACCTTGATTGTCTCTTAAAGATTTTCTTTAACGACGATCATACAGAACGCATCATCTTCTACAAGGAAGATAACGATGTGCGTTTAGCCAAAGAGAAACTCTATTTTTTCTCCGAAGATGAATATAGATTCGTCGGCATGCTTGCAGCTTGGGAGCGACATGATTCTGGGGCTGGAGTCAGCTTCTACGATAGTCTTGAGACCGCAATCAAAGAAAACGAAGCCCTTTTAAAAGGTTTTACCGAAGTAAAAACCGATTTCTTCTACCTAAACGATAACAAAAGGCATCTCGTTGAGGTCAAATGGAATCTCGATGGGAAGACCTTCATCCCTTTCTCAATGAGGTATAGACCTCAGATCAGGGTAGAAGGCTCTAACGACAGAGATGTGGCTTTGATGTGCTTTGGCCATAGTAAGGACAAAATAACGAAAGCCATTATGTATTACATAGTCCCAAAAAGCGAAAACAGTGAGGATACGCTTGAGATTGGAACCTCTTTTGAAGTCCGTGAAGGACCAAAAGTGGTGGGCACTGGCACCGTCACCGGGTATCTTGAATAACTCTGTAACCGCTAACAAGAAAATCTTTATTTACAAGAGAGGATTCATGGTAGTAATCTTTTCTACCGGAATGAGCCTATTAATAAAAACGTAGGCATTCTTTAAGGGGGACAACCTATGCTTCGACTCTCGTACTTAAAGAAAAACGAAATCAAACGATTTTTAGACATTCCCTCATTTATCTCATCTAACAAGGGTGGTCATTCTCTCGTCTAAGAGGTTGGCCACTCTTTTTTTAAGCAAGGAGGATAAGAATGAAACGCAAACTCGTACTCGAAAACCGCCGCGTCTTCCATGGCGAAGGATTCGGCAGCCCTGACAAGAAGATCGCCGAAATCGTCTTCAACACCTCGATGGTCGGCTATCAGGAGATTCTCTCTGACCCAAGCTATTGCGACCAGATCGTCGTCATGACCTATCCTCTTATCGGAAACTATGGCCTTGCCGATGAAGACTACGAATCCAAAGGCGTCTTCCAATCTGGCTTCGTCGTCAGGGAATATAACGATTCCCCATCGAACTTCCGTTACACCGAGACCTTAGGCGAGAAGATGGAAGAATACCATTCTGCTGGCATCTCAGGCGTCGATACCCGTGAGATCGTCAGAATCATCCGCGATTACGGTTCCATGAAAGCCATGATCGTCGATGAGGATGTCCCTGATGAGGAATGCTTCAAGGAGCTTGACGCTTATTCATACCCTCATGACCAGGTCTCCAAAGTCTCTTCGAAGAAGGTCTGGTATTCCCGTTGCCCAGATCCTCTCTTTAACGTCGTCGCGATTGACTGTGGCTGCAAGCTCAACATCATCAGAAAGCTGAACGCTCTCCGCTGCAACGTCACCGTCATCCCATATAACTCAACTGTCGAAGATATCCTTCGCTTCAAACCAGACGGACTCTTCATTTCCAACGGCCCAGGTGACCCAGAGGATATGGTGGAGGTCGTTAACGACATCAAAGCACTCAAAGGCAAACTCCCAATGCTTGGCATTTGCTTAGGACACCAGATGATTGGCTTAGCCTATGGGGCCAAGACCTACAAGATGAAGTTTGGCCACCGTGGTGCCAATCACCCAGTCAAGAACCTCGAGACCGGCAAAGTGGAAATCACTTCCCAGAACCACTCATACGCGGTCGACAAAGAAAGCCTGAAGGGCACTGGCCTTGAACTCACCCATATCAACCTTCTTGATAACGAGACAGAAGGCATGTGCGACAAGAAGAACAAAGTCATCGCCGTCCAATATCACCCAGAGTCAGCGGCAGGCCCAGAGGATTCGACCTATATCTTCCAAGGTTTCCTCGACAACATGAAAGCATTCAAGGAGGGCAAATAAGATGCCAAAACGTAAGGATTTGCACCGTATCATGATCATCGGTTCCGGCCCAATCGTCATCGGCCAGGGCGCGGAATTCGACTATGCTGGCACCCAAGCGTGCCTTGCTCTCAAAGAGGAAGGTTATGAGACCATCCTCGTTAACTCTAACCCAGCCACAATCATGACCGACACCAAGATCGCCGATAAGGTCTATATGGAACCTCTTGATCTTGAAAACGTCGCTAAGATCATCAGAAAAGAAAGACCGGATGGCATCATTTGCTCAATCGGCGGTCAGACTGGTCTTAACCTTGGCATGAAGCTTGCCACAAACGGCATCTTAGAAGAATGCCAGACTGAGTTACTAGGCACAGGATACGAGGCTATCGCCAAAGCCGAGGACCGCGACCTCTTCAAGAAACTCTGCGAAGAAATCGGTGAGCCAATTCTTGAAAGCTTCTCCGTCAAAACAGTGGAGGACGCTTTAGAAGCCGCACACAAAATCGGATATCCAATCATCCTTCGCCCGGCCTTCACCTTAGGTGGCACGGGCGGTGGCTTTGCCAATAACGATGAAGAAATGGTCAAACTCGCTAAAAACGGTTTGAAACTCTCTCCGGTCTCAGAGGTTCTTGTTGAGAAATCGATCAAGGGCTTCAAAGAGATCGAATACGAAGTCCTTCGTGACAAAAACGACACTGCGATCGTCGTTTGTAACATGGAAAACGTCGACCCAGTCGGCATCCATACCGGCGACTCAGTTGTCGTTGCCCCGTCCCAGACCTTGACCAAC
>CADBDO010000095.1 GCA_902793515.1 uncultured Erysipelotrichaceae bacterium
CCCTCTTGAAAAGAGGAGGAAAAAGAGGAAAATATAGCCCCATGGTAATCAGAGACAGACTTATTGCACTTATATACCGTATCGTGATCCTCACTCTCGGAGTCTGGACTCTCACGGTTCAGCTGACCACCAACGCAGTCAATAATTTCTGGGTGGGCTTTGGAAACTATGCCTCAATCGTCACCTTGTTTGGATGCATCATCATCCTTTCTGAGATAATCGCCAATGCAATCGGCATGAAAGAAAAGAGAAACACGATCGCCCCTGGCGTTGTCTCTTTCCTTTTCCATGGCGCCCTTGTCCTTCTTGTCTCCCTTGCCGTCATCCATCCTTTCTACTGCTACTTCGTCGGTGTCGACTACATGAAAGCGGACACCTTCCTTTATTCGCTCCTCTCCTTCATCATCTTCCCGCTTGCAATCCTTCTTGATTGGATTCTTTTCGGAGAAAAGGGAACGGTCAAATGGTCTTATGGGATGTTCCCATTATTCGTCCCTATCTTCTATTACCTTTTCTCATTAATGAGAAAGCTTCTTGTCAGCGGTTCGACCTATAGCACCCTCGTGTTTGATCCAAACACATTCATCATGTCTAACTATCTCCCAGAGGCCTTCTCGGCCGGAAACGGATGGGCTGGGGTCTTCATCTCTATCTTCTCAATCTTCGCGGTCATCATCTTTGTTGATTACGCTTTGATCCTCATCAACAACCTTTTGGCGAGAAGATACATCCACGAGACCGGTTATTAAGACTTGGCTGCAACGAATCTAGTGGTCCTCGAAATGAGGGCCATTTTCTTTTCGTCGAGAGCGATGATGTCCATTAGGGAAAGCTGCTTCTCAAAAGAAAGGACAAGGCAGGCCTTTTTGAAAGATGAGTTATTCACGATGTACTCTTTTACATAGTAAAGCCTCTTGTTTTTCGTATCGATGCCGACATAGAGAGGGTTCTTCATTATGTGAGCGGACTCCTCCACTTTCTTAAGGTAACCGCTTGGCCACCTTGAAGCGAATTCCCTTAGTTTCTCTTCGCTGATGTAGCAAAAGATGTTCTCCCCGAAATCGTATCCGAGGGCCTTTTCGACTTTGATGTTGATGCGACCTATTCTCACTGGATCTCTATCCATATTTTTGCCTCCTACTTTCATATAGAGAGGAAGAGGCTCATTTTCCGAAAAATGTCGCTATAATTTAGGGGTGGAAAAATATAGCAAGAACAACGATACCTCTTACGCGTTAGGCACAACCCTCACGATTGAGATGCTAAAACGCAAAAAATCCGTGGCAAAACGCGTGTATATTAACCCAAAACAAAAAAGGGACGAGACTTTTGACAAACTTGTTTCTCTAGCGAGGGAAGCCAAGATCCCAGTCATTTTAAACAACGAGAAAATCTTCACCGCTTTATCCGGCAAAGACAATGTCATGGCCATCGGTGAGTTCATGAAGTTCGAATCCAAATTAGACGAGAAGGAGAATCACCTTGTCCTCGTCAACCCTTCCAATATGGGTAACCTTGGAACCATATTGAGGTCAGGGGCCGCTTTCGAGATCGGCGGCATCGCCATCATCAAACCGGCAGCCGATTGCTTCGATCCTAAATGCGTCCGCTCCTCGATGGGCGCCATCTTCTCTTTGCCTTTCCGTTATTATTCCTCATTTGAGGAATACGAAAAGGAATTCCCTAACCACCACCTCTATCCGTTCATGCTTCAGGCCAAGACGGAATTAAGAGAAGCCAAGAAACAGGAACCTTATTCCTTGGTCTTTGGCAATGAGGCTACTGGACTCCCTGCCGAGTATTTAAAAAAGGGCGATCCTTTGATAATCGCCCAATCAAGTGAAATCGATTCGCTTAACCTTGATAACGCCGTGTCGATCGGCCTATATCATTTCAAGAACAACTAGTCGATATTCTTTAAGTTGAGATATCTATGCCAGAGGACGGCTAACGAAGATGCCATATTGACGTCTTCGATGACGACCCCCGCTGGAACATTAACGTGAATTGGAGCAAAGTTCCAAATGGCCCTGGCTCCTCCTTTTACTGCGTAATCCGCGACTTTCTGTGCGACATTGGCAGGAACGGTGAGGATGACGATGTGGGCTTTGTAGTCCTTGATATAACGAGGAAGCTCCTTCATATCGAGGATCTTTTTGCCGTTAGTGAAGGTTCCGATCTTGGCTGGGTCTTCATCGAAACCCGCCATGATGGTGATGCCCATTTCCTCAAAGAATGGGTAATTCATAAGGGCATTGCCTAAATGGCCTGCGCCGATAAGGAGAGCGTTGGCTTGGGAGCTATATCCAAGGAAGTTCTCGAGGGTCTCGATGAGCTTATCGATATTCCTTCCCTTCTTTGGGCGTCCTGCCTCATTGCTGACGAGCTGAAGATCCTTTCTTATTTGCTCCTCGCTATAGCCAAGTTCTTTGGCGATGAGAGGCGAAGAAACTGTGGAGAGCCCCTGCTCTTTTAACTGTCTGAGATACTTGAGATAAATCGGGTATCTTTGGAGTTGGTTTTTCGAATACTTTTTCATAAGTGGTTTACCGATTTACCGATTATAAAAGGCACGATGTCTTTTGTAAACAAAAAAGAGCACCGATTTACCGATTTATTCATTCACTCTATTTGCAATAATCAGGGAGTTCTTTGATGACGCCTTGTTTTATGAGTTTTTTGAAGATCTTTTTGGCGAGTTTTTTATCTTTCTTATCAGGGTAAAGAGTTGGGAAATCTTGGCCGTTTTCGATATCGTGCATCGCGTCCCCAAGCATCTCTTCCATGGCGTCGACCATGCGAGGGAGAGCGAACTTCTTCGAGAACTCTAAATAGAGGCTAGAGAGCTTCCTCTTCTCCTGACGATTCTCATACATGAAGTCGATGCGGTCGCAAAGGCTATCGGCATCACCTGCTTTGAAGACGCATTCCTTGTCGTTAAGGGAAAAGGATTTGGTCGCGGATTCGTCGGAATCGCTGACGACTGGGACGGCGCCGCAAGCAAAGGCTTCGATGCAGGAGATTCCTTCGATTTCGTATGTGCTAGCATGCACATAAAGGTCGGTGTAATTGAGGACCTCACGGAGCTCTTCTTGCTTGCAGAATTTGATGATGAGAGGGTTCGCAAGTTTGACTTTTTTCGCGAGTTTCTCGTACTTTTTCTTATTTTGGCCAGCACCGCAAAGGATGATCTGGATGTATTCGTTAAAACGGGATTTGGCGACCGCTTTGATGATGAGGTCCTGCCTCTTTTCATCAGCAAGACGGCCAACCATCGTGACGACGAATTTGCCTTGGAGTTCCTCTGGTTTACGCGTCTCGATAGGGTGGAAGAAATCG
>CADBDO010000096.1 GCA_902793515.1 uncultured Erysipelotrichaceae bacterium
GCAGCCGGCTTTGGAGGATATCTTCTCTTCAAGGACTGTGAGAATGAGAATATGTGGATCATCTTCGTCATCATCGCGGGAATCCTCGTCATCGCCTTACTAGGCGCGGTCACAGGCCTTAAGAGCCTCATGCACAGGCCTCGCTACAGATTGATCTCGGCTAATGCGAATGTCACCTTCCACAATTGGTGGGAGCCATGCAAGAACTACAAAGATTTGATGGAGCTTTATGACCTCCCGAAGGATAACTTCAAATCATATCCAAGCGGACATACCGCTGAGGTGTCTATCCTCTTTGTCGCTGCAACCTTCTTCCCATTAGCCAATAAGAAGTATCAAAAGTATCAGCTTCCTGCCTTCATCGCGGCGGGCGCGCTAACGCTACTTGTCGCCACCGCGAGAATCCTTGCGGCCGCTCACTTCCTTAGTGACGTCTCCTGGGGCGCAACGATCATGCTCACCCTCTCGCTCATCGCTAACGAGGTTGTCATGAGAATCAAGCCTTTGGCTCTCAAAGAAGAATAAAAAGAACGAAGAAAAAAGGACGCCTGATTAGTGCGTCCTTTTTATTTTTTCTGAGCTTGCCTTTCCTTGAGGGAGCGTTTCCTCACGAACATCTCTCTGTCGGCGCGGGTGAACACCTGGATGATCGTGCTGTCCCTTTCTGGGTCGTAATCGGCTGTGCCTGCGGAGATGACGATGATGTTTCCTTTTTCGACATTGTCATCGATCTTCTCGTTGAAGGCTCTAAGCATCGCTTCTTTTCTTTCGTAATCGTCTCCGGTGAGAATAATCGCAAATTCATCTCCGCCTACGCGGTAGACAGGGATGTTCCTGAAGTATTCCTTGATGAGCTTCACGGAATCGATGATGTATTTGTCTCCGGCCTGGTGGCCTTTGGTGTCGTTGATTTTCTTTAGGTCGTTCAAATCGAAGACGACGGTCGCCATAGGACCTAATTCCCCGCTGTCGATTTGGGAGTCGATCTTGGATTCGGCATCGACGTAGGCGTATTTCGTCATCGCTCCAGTCAAGGAATCGATCGAGACGCGGAAGTTGGCCTCATCAAGCTGAGACTGCCTGGACTTTCTCTCGTCTTCCACCACAAGAGAATGGAGGGCGCATATGCCAAGGAGATAACCGATTGAGTACATCGGCAAGAGAGGGAAGAAGACCTGAAGGGTGATGGCGACGATCATGAAGAGGGAGAAGACGCCGGTCGTGATGTGGTGGCGTTTCATGGACCCTTTCACATTCCTTGACCCGATGAAGGCACATCCCGCGGCAATAAGGAAGCCTATGATCTGAACGAGGAGGACCACGTATCTGAACGGGAGGGCGCTATAAACGCAATCAGGCGTGACCTCAAAGAGCAACGGGACAAGGAGATTGATGATGACGACGGCAATCTGGAAAACGAAGATGGAGATGCTCGCGTAGACGATGACCCTGTTCCTTTGCTGTAAGTAATAGTAGATGAAAAGGCCCCACAAGAGGATCGAAGCAGCCATCGTCACGAAATAGATGGTCGTATCGATGAAGACCGCCGTGACGAGGTGGGCGTCATATAAGAATCCCCAGAAGCCGTCCGTGATGTGATAAGAGATGACGGCCAAAAGGAAAAAGAAATAATACTTCTCTCCCGAGAAACGCTCAGCCTTTCCGAGGTCGTGGAGGATATCGAGGTTCGCGATTATGTGGATTGCTATGGCAAGGATGCCAACTATTGAGTAAGCCATACTAGCAATATGTGTATCTCTATTTTAATACAAAAGCCACCATAAAGGATGGCTCTTCGTTTAATAGACGGTCTTGTTCTTTCCGCTCTTCTTGCCGGAATACATCTTCTCGTCAGTCTGGCTGACCCAACTCTCAAGAGAAATCTCATCGCAGCTCTTGGTCGCGCCGATGGTGACGGTGATATGGATTGACTCACCTTCGAATCCGAATGGTTCGCTTTCGATTCGCTTTCTTAAAGCCTCAAGCCTATCAAGGACTGGGGCTTTCTCATTTTCTTCCATGACGACGACGAATTCCTCTCCGCCATAACGGCAGACGAAGGAATCGCTTAATTCGTCGGTGGCGATTTCGGCGATACGCTTAAGGACATAGTCTCCTCCAGCGTGGCCATAACGGTCGTTGACGGCTTTGAAATCGTCGATGTCGAAGAGGGCGAGGACTTTGTTGCTCTTGTCTTCCATCATCTCGAAGTAGTCATATAAGCCATAGCGGTTATTGATCTGGGTGAGCTCATCAGTTCTTGATTCGTTCATGATCTTCTTCTCAAGCGATAAAGCGTATTTCAAGAAGACCACCATATAGGAGGCGATAAAGAGGAAAAGCACCACTGCGTTCGTGCTGAATAAAGTGATCTCAAGCCATTTCTCGATCCTGTAGTATGGCTCATTGAACTGCGAGACCAAATAGAGGGTCAGGTAGATGGCGAGAGAAAGGCCAACCCAGATGATCGAGCCCTTGATGTCCTTTGTCTTCGAGAAATAAGAGGTGAAGAAGGAGACAATGCATAGGCCGATCAAATAGAAATGGAAGCCCGTATTGAATCCGGCCATCAAAGATGTGACGGTGATGAAGACGAAGAAGATGTTTCCGCAGAGGAGAGCGTACAAGTAATACTTCTTAATCTTGATGAGCCAGTAAGAGAAGGCATAGAAGGCGATGATGACTCCGGTCACGATTGAGAGGACCGTAAGTCCGGAGATGAGGAACAAAATGAGATAAAAAATATGCAAAACGAGATAAAGCGTATTTGCAGTGAGGCATGTTTTGTCGATTGTTCTGTAATGATGCTTTTGATCCGCGCGAATAGACATAGTCGCTCCTAAATTGGGCTATATTCTAACCGGCAATAGTCGGAATTCACTATAAATATGATAAATGGTCTAATTTCTTTTCTCAATTTAGATGCTTTGTAGCAAATCACAACATAAAAAAGGTCCCTTGAATTAGGGACCTTCAATGTTGGTGTTGATTAATCGATGCCGTTAGATCCGCCCGCTGTGGCGTTATCGAAGATGTAGATGCCTCCGATGTTCATCGTTTCAGCGCTTCCGGTGATTTGGATGGTGTGGTTTCCTTGGGAAAGCTCAGCGGTGCCAAGGATGACTGGGAAGTAGTTCATGCGGGAGGAGCCGCTCACGGTGCACTTGCCCATTCTGGCATCTTTGTAAGTGAGGTCTCTGATCTCTAGATCATTGCCGTCGATCTCACAGGTGATGGCGTCGCCGATCTTCTTGGAAGTCGAATCAGATGAATTGCCAAGATACGCAACAACCTGACCGTTGAAGGCGCTAGAGACATCGAAGGA
>CADBDO010000097.1 GCA_902793515.1 uncultured Erysipelotrichaceae bacterium
AACTAAGCAGACACGGCAGGAGGCAAGGGAATTGTGGCCGCCTTTCCAGTAGCAAAGAGTTGGGATGTTGTAACCGACTGAACGAGCGGCTTCGAGGACCGTTAAGCTCTTATCGACTTCATAGATACGGCCTTCGATATTGATTTTGATTGTTTCCATTGTTCGTCAACCTCCTTTTATTCGTGGCTGATGGCACCGAACTTACAGGTAGCCATACAGGTTCCACACTTGATGCACTTGCTCTGGTCGATGACGTATGGTTCCTTGCCTGGGACGCCTTTGATGCAGCTGACAGGGCAAGCACGGGAGCAAGCGGAGCACTTCTTGCACTTCTCTGGGTCGATGTAGTACTTGGAGAGTGACTTACAGACGTGGGCTGGGCACTTCTTGTCTTGGATGTGAGCGAGATACTCATCATAGAAGTTAGCCATGGTGCTGCTGATTGGGTTGGCAGCGGTCTGGCCAAGTGCGCAGAGGGAGTTGTTTTTGGTGATCTTGGCAAGCTCTTTGAGTTCGTCAAGGGTTTCCATGGTACCGCGGCCTTCGACGATCTCGGTGAGGAGTTCGTAGATGCGCTTGGTACCGATACGGCATGGAGAGCACTTACCGCAGGACTCGTCGCAGATGAAATCCATATAGAATCTCGCGACGTCGACCATACAGTTGTCTTCGTCCATGACGATGGCGCCGCCGGAGCCCATCATGGAGCCGCGAGCGACTAAGGTATCGAAATCGATTTCAGTATCGAGGTCTTTCTCGGTTAAGCAACCGCCGGAAGGACCACCGGTCTGAATGGCTTTGAATTTCTTGTTGCCTGGGATGCCACCGCCGATGTCATAGATAAGGGAGCGTAAGGTAGTTCCCATTGGGACTTCGACAAGACCGACGTTGTTGATCTTTCCGCCAAGAGCGAAGACCTTGGTTCCTTTGGAGCCTGCGGTTCCGACTTTGGCATATTCAGCAGCACCAACACGGATGATGTATCCGACCTGAGCAAGAGTCTCAACGTTGTTGACACAGGTTGGTTTTCCCCAAAGACCTTTGACGGCTGGGAATGGTGGACGTGGACGTGGCATGCCACGTTTTCCTTCGATGGAATTAAGAAGAGCGGTTTCCTCACCACAGACGAAGGCGCCAGCGCCAAGTCTTAAGTGGCAACGGAAGCTGAAGTTGGTGCCAAGGATGTTGTCACCGAGTAAGCCAGCTTTTTCCATCGCGTCGATGGCGTGGAGTAAACGCTGGACAGCGATTGGGTATTCGGCACGGACATAGAAGTAACCTTCGTTGGCGCCATAGGCGTAACCAGCGATCATCATGCCTTCGATGACCTGGAATGGGTTGGCTTCTAAGATGGAACGATCCATGAATGCGCCTGGGTCGCCTTCGTCGCCGTTGCAGACGACGTATTTCTTGTCGCTCTTGACGTTAGCGGCAAACTGCCATTTGCGGCCAGTTGGGAATCCACCGCCGCCACGGCCACGGAGACCGGAAGCGATGATTTCGTCGATGACCTCCTGAGGGGTCATTTCGGTTAAGACCTTCTTCAAAGCCTTGAAGCCATCGTAGCCAAGGGATTCTTCAAGAAGATCTGGGTTAATAACGGAGCAGCCATGGAGGGCGATACGTTTTTGTTTTTTGTAGAAGTTGATGTCGTCCATTCTAGCGACCTTCTCGTGGGTCTGTGGATCGACATAAAGAAGATCTTCGACGATCTTGCCGTTGATGAGGTCTTCCTCAACGATACGCTCGACATCGGTAACCTTAACGGCACGGTAGAGGGTATCTTCTGGGTAAATCTTGACGAATGGGCCTTGGGAGCAGAAACCGAAGCAACCGACGTGGTTGACGCTGATTCTGTCGCTGAGGCCTTTCTCTTTGATGAGTGCCTCAAGTTTTTCGATGATCTCTTTGCTGTTGTTAGCTAAGCAGCCAGTACCACCGCAGACAAGGATGGCACGCTTGCCACCTTTTCCGGTGATCTTGGCACTGAGCTTCTCCGTACATTCGGAGATTTTTTGATCTAATAATTCAGGGCTGGTAATCTTTTCCATTGTTATTTCGCCTCCTGATTACGGAATTCATCGAGAATCTTCTCGACGTCTTTGGACTCAACGCGTGGGAAGACCTTGCCATTGACCGAAACGGCAGTCGCAAGAGCGCAAGCGCCCATGCAACGGACAGCCTCGATGGTGAAGAGTCCATCTTCGGTGGTCTGACCTGGCTGGATCTTAAGAACAGCGCACATCTTGTCCAAGACGGCCTGGGCGTTCTTGACGTAGCAAGCGGTGCCTAAGCAGACGTGGATAACGTATTTTCCTTTTGGGGTGAGTGAGAAGAAAGAGTAGAAGGTCACAACGCCGTAGATCTCGGCAGCTGGGACTCCGGTTTCTTCAGAGATGACTTCCTGTAACTCAACAGGAACGTAGCCATACTTCTTCTGGACTTCTTCCAGAATGACAATCAACGGAGAAGGTTCGTCTTTGTGCTTTTGACAAATCTCTCGGACGTCTTTGATGACTTCAAGACGGATTTTCATGTTTGCGTATCGCCTTAACGGCGCCTCCAAATTTTCAACATTGCCTTTTAGTATCTAAAAGAAATGCAACTAATTATATCGCTACAAAAATATTGATAGAACAAAGAAATGAGAATTATCGATATATCGATTTATTAGCTCATGAAAGGAAGCGAGTTTTGCCGTGATTTTTCTCTTTCTCGCCCAATTCATCTTAACTTTTGTCGAAAGGTTTGAATTAAGGCCGTTTCTCTCAAAAAAGCCCTGCAAAACCCGCATATCCCCCCTATCAGAAAGAAAAACCATCATATCGCTTTCCCTTGCTTAGCGACTTCAATATAATTGTGCCGTTATGGCAAACCTTATCCTTTCTGATTGCTTCGGAGTCATCATGAACGAGATTGCCGTCGATTGGTTCAAAGAACACTTCGACGACCCTAAGACCGCAATGACTTTGAAGGAAAAATATTTCAATGACTGCGACCTTGGCGATGTATCCCTTGATGATGTTTTCGTGAGCATTGGCAAAGACCTTGGCTACGACCCAAATGAGCTCAAGGCCGATTGGTATAGAAGAATCCATCTGAGAGAGGACGTTTTCGCATATATAACCTCACTTAGAAGAGGAGACGATAAGGTCGTTTTACTAAGTAATGCGGGCTTCCCTTTCATGGGCGACATCATTGATAGATTTGACTTCAAGAGCCACTTCGACAAGATTTTCGTCTCTGG
>CADBDO010000098.1 GCA_902793515.1 uncultured Erysipelotrichaceae bacterium
ATACGCCGAAGGCAAACCTCTCAAAGACATCTGCGAAGAGTGGATGCTTGACCGTGGTGTCGAACAAGAAGACATCGACGCGTTGAGAGAGAACCTCCTCGAACCAATCCCAGGCTACGTCGCCGAATAAAATAGACGAACCCAAGACGCGATCCCTTCTCCTTAAGGGTCGCGTCTTTTTTCTTCTCTCCAATATGGAGTTTTGATATCAAACCATTCAAAATATTATCCGGAGGCAACACATATGAAAGAAATCAAATGCCCGAAGTGCGGTACGGTCTTTACCATCGATGAAGGATCGTATAACGAGATACTCGAACAGGTGAGAAAGAATCACCTCGACGAAGAGATAGAGAAGACCAAGAAAGCGGTGGAAGAGAAGTACATCGCCATTTTAGAAAGCGAAAAGACGAAGCTCCTTTCCGAAACCAAAGACAAAGAGAAAGCCAAAGACGAGAGAATCAACGAACTCCTCCATAAAGTGGAGTTGCTCGAGAAATCAAGCCAAGACGAAGTGACCAAGGCCCTTTCAAAGAAAGACGTCGAGATTGCTGAGCTCAAAGGCAAGATCAACTTGGCCGAAATGGAAACCAAGAACAAGGTGAATGAGGCCATCGCCAAAGAGAAAGAAATCCAAGAAAAACTCAAAAGAGAGAAGATTGAGCTCGAAGGCAAACTCGACAGCGACAAGAAAGAGTTCCTCATCCAGCTCAAGGCCAAAGACGAGCAAGTGGCCTTCTACAAAGACTACAAAGCCAAGCAAAGCACCAAAGACATCGGTGAGGACCTTGAGAAGTATTGTCACAACGAATTCGATAAGATTCGCGCAATCACGTACCCACGCGCGTATTTCGAAAAGGATAATGACGTCGTCGAAGGAACTAAGGGCGACTTTGTCTTCAGAGATTACGATGAGAATGGTACTGAATTCCTTTCCATCATGTTTGAGATGAAGAATGAGAATGATGAGACTGCCTCGAAACACAAGAACGAAGACTTCTTCAAGAAGCTTGATGAAGACAGAAAGAAGAAGAACTGCGAATATGCCGTTCTTGTTTCGATGCTTGAGCCAGACAGCGATCTCTATAACAACGGCATCGTCGATGTTTCATACCGTTACCCGAACATGTACGTTGTCCGTCCTCAGTTCTTCCTCCCGATCATCGCGTTGCTTGATGCAGCGAGCAAAAAGAACAGCAAGGCCTTAGCCCTCATCGAGGAAGAAAGGCAAAGGAATATCGACGTCACGAACTTCGAACAGAAGCTTAGCGACTTCCAAACCGCTTTCGGAAAGAACTATGATCTCGCAACGCGTCAGTTCAATAGCGCGATTGAGGAAATCGACAAGACCATCACCCATCTTCAAAAGGTCAGGGATGAGCTCACTCGAAGCGGAAACAACCTCCGCCTTGCTAATGACAAAGCTCAAGGTCTCTCGATCAAGAAGCTCACGAAAGACAGTCCTTCCCTCAAAGCGAAGTTCGAGGCTATCGATACCGAGGATAAGTAAAGACCAAAAAAGAGAAGGCGCCCCATAGGTGCCTTTTCTTTGCTTATGAAAAGCTCGATTTTCGCTACGAAATAACCAGTATTGTGAAGACCTATTGACTTGCTTGTCATATTTTTTCTATCATTTTCCCGACGTTCCCAACCAAAAAAAGGAGAAAACATATGAAAAACAAAGGGAAGACGAGACGATTGAAGATGGCGGCCTGGGCCGCTTTTATGGTGCCTTTATTGGCGCTCAACACCAACCTGGCCAATGAAGGCGCATCGAGCGATGCCGACCATGTCGCCTATCATGAGGAGCTTTGCGCGGCTGGGCCTTCGACTTTTTATTATGGCTACGACGCATATACTGCCGACTACTATGAGCAGCCATACTTCGTTGACGATTACTTCAGGAACCTCACGGAGCATTTCCCGACCAACAACTGCGGGAACTGCGGTTACACGGCGGCTGCAATGCTTCTTTGCTATTACGACACCTACTGGAACGGAAAAATAATCGACGACCATTTCAATAGTGACCCTGCCATGATAAATGACCCAAAAAGCACTGACTATTCATCGCCAGGCATCACGGATTTCGCAGCGCATATAGATGAGATAAAAATGGAAAAGCCGAAGGATGGTGCGCCTCAATGGGAGTGGGACCGTTATAATGCCTACCTCGTAGATGAGATATATGGACCTTACCTTAATAGAATGGATGAACCATACCTTCTGAAGACCAACCTGATATCTTACTTGTATTATTTGGCGCGTCGCAAAAACCCGAATAATAATAATAGGGCTTTGTGGAACTTTGGCATCAAAGAGCCAGACACATCAACAACCCCTTCTTTTATTAAAAATCTTTTGAATCTGTATTTTGATGAATTGGGTTTATCGAATGTGATAGAAGCAAAATTGGTTTCTTTCGCCGATTTTAATCGCAGCGGGTTTACTCCAGAAATCACCCAAAGAAGAATGCTCAGAAATGCGGCGATTTCAAAACTCAGGAAGGGCCAACCAATTATTTATAAAGGTGCGCTCCTTACAGAGAATGGTTACTACAACGAGAGCCAAGACTACGTTTCGGGCAACGGACATATAGCCGTTGCATATGGGTTTGATGAAAAAGAGAACAACATCATCGGACATATCGGGTGGAAAGGCAAGGAGGAATATAGCCAGATGAACTTCGATAAGGTCTTTGGTGACTTTGATGATTTTGTTTATCTCGAAGTTAGCCCGGATCTGAATTTCGACCATGCTAACGTTCGCTTCACCGACTGCAGCGCCTGTTATCCGGCTTGCGACCTCTATTCCCACGTCCACGCCGACAAGGATCATCGCGCGAAGATATCCTATGGTGACACCGAGTACCATGCGCTCCAATGCATCTGCGGCGACACCGAGTATGAGATGCACGAATATGATGAGATGGTTCAGTTCGACGATCAAAACCACGCATGGAAATGCGTCTGCGGCGATGCTAAATATGAACAGCACACCTTCACCGCAACCCCTTACGGCAGCATCTACCACATGCTCAGATGCGAGTGCGGCTACCAAAGGACTGAAGTTCACCATTTTAGGCCAGGGGGCATGATGATGTTCGTGTGCAGCGATTGCGGTTTCAGCATGCCTGCAGGCATAATGCCTGGACTTATCTACCAACCATGAGAAAAGCGAAGCATCTCTCCTACATAGCCTTTCTGAGCCTCATGCTCGCCTCCTGC
>CADBDO010000099.1 GCA_902793515.1 uncultured Erysipelotrichaceae bacterium
ACTTCGGTGATGCCTTCTTTGACGATGCGTTTGGCATCTTCCTCGGTGATGAGGGTATTGCCTTTCACAAGGACCTCACCGGTCTTTGGAGAGACGATGTCGTGCATGGCGTAACGGCCGACGAGACGATCCTCGAGTTTGACGAGGATGATGTCTTTGGCGGTGTCTTTGATCTCACGGACCTTGAAACCATGGTCGCAATGGCAATCTTCCTCACGGACGACGACGTCCTGAGCGACGTCGACGAGACGTCTAGTGAGGTAGCCAGAGTCAGCGGTCTTAAGAGCGGTATCGGCACCACCCTTACGGGAACCGTGGGTATTGTGGAAGTATTCGGCGATGGATAAGCCTTGGCGGTAAGAGGAGACGATCGGCATTTCGTAGACGTAGTCTTTGTGGGCGCTGCCACGAGCAGCGGCGACAAGGCCCTTCATACCTTCAAGCTGGTTGAAGTTATCGATGGAGCCACGGGAACCGGAGTCAAGCATGATGATGACTGGGTTCTGCTTCTGGTCTGGGCGGGCGACGTGTTTCTTAATGAGTTCACGGACGCCTTCGGTGCAGTTCTGCCAAAGCTCAACGACCTTTTCATGACGCTCATCCTCGGAGAGGAAGCCTTTGTCATAGGCAAGGTGGTTGATGTGGGCGACTTTCTCACGGTATTCCTCGACGAGCTCTTCTTTGCCAGTCACTGGGGTGATGTCGCTAAGAGAGACGGTGACGGAGGAAAGGGTGGAATATTTGAAGCCCTGATCCTTGATCTTGTCAAGGACGGCGCTGGTCTTGCTTGGATATGGCTCAAGAAGGGTTTTCTTGATGCTTTCCATCGCGGAAAGGGCGTCGGTAAGACCTTGCTGAACGTTGTTGAGCTGGTCTTGGGCTTTGTGAAGGATGTAGTTGTGTTTGTTCTCGACGTTAAGGGTATCACGAGAGGCTTCCATCTCTTTCTCAACGAGGTCAGAGACGCGGTTGAGGAAGCTGACTGGGTTGCTCTTGTCGGTAGCCTGGAATTCGTCGGAGATATCGGAGAGTCTCTTGACGAAGCCATCTTCGTTCATGTCGTACTTGTGGAAGACGAGGTCGATGATGGTGCCAAGGTCCTTCTTCTTGATTGGTTGACGGAGTGGGGTGTTGGCAATGATTTCAGGAATGTTGCTTCCCATTGGAACGAACCAGGATTTGATCTCCTCAAGAGAGGCGCCTGGTTTGGCGTTGATGTAGTTGAAATCATCTGGGAAGATCTCGTTGAAGATGAGCTTGCCAACCGTGGTGATGAGGTATTTGCCACGGCAGTAGAATGGGAGACCATACTCCTTGATGTTGTCTGGATCAGACTCTGGAGCGAAGGTCTTGTGGATTCTTTCGGCTCTGATGGCGATACGGTTATGGAGGGAGATGAGTCCGCTTTCGTAAGCGTCGATGACTTCGTTGACGTGGGAGAAGACCTTGCCTTCGAGGGCAGCGAACTGCTCATCTTTGAGGGCCTTGTCTTCGTTGATCCTCTTCTCATCCTCATCATAGATGGTGATGGAACGGAGGGTCTTGGCACGGGTGAGGAAGTCGGCTTTGGACTCTTCCTGGGTGAGGTAGTAGTTACCAAGAATCATGTCTTGGCCAGGGATGACGATTGGTTTGCCATCTTTTGGACCAAGGATGTTGTTGGAGGCAAGCATGAGGTTAAGGGCCTCTTCTTGCGCGGCTTTGCCTAGTGGAACGTGGACCGCCATTTGGTCACCGTCGAAGTCAGCGTTGAAGCCAGGGCAGACGAGTGGGTGTAAACGGATGGCGTGGCCATCGACGAGCACAGGCTGGAAGGCTTGGATGCCTAAACGGTGAAGGGTTGGAGCACGGTTGAGGAGAACTGGGTGCTGGGAGACGATCTCTTCAACGATGTCATAAACGACGGAATCGTAACGGTCGATGATCTTATCGGCCTGCTTGTGGGCGTTGACGAGTCCTTTCTTGATGAGAAGGGCGGCGATGAACGGACGGAGAAGCTGGATGGCCATCTCACGTGGGAGACCGCACTGGTACATCTTAAGGGATGGGCCAACCGCGATGACGGAACGGCCGGAGTAGTCGACACGTTTGCCAAGGAGGTTCTGACGGAAACGGCCCTGCTTGCCTTTGAGTCCGCTAGAGAGGGACTTAAGTGGGCGGCCGTTTGGACCGGTGACTGGCTTGTTTCTGCGGCCATTGTCGATAAGGGCGTCCACCGCTTCCTGAAGCATACGCTTCTCGTTCATGAGAATGACGTATGGGGCGTTCATGTCGATGAGCTTCTTAAGACGGGTGTTACGGGAGATGACACGACGGTAGAGGTCGTTGAGATCGCTCGCAGCAAAGCGTCCGCCATCGAGCTGAAGCATTGGGCGGAGATCCGGTGGGATGACTGGGATGACGTCAAGGACCATCCATTCTGGCTTCTGTTTGGAATCACGGAAGGCCTGGATGACCTCAAGTCTCTTAGCGGCCTTTAAGCGGTTCTGGCCGGTGGAATTTCTGACGATGGTGCTGACTTCTTCGAAGGTCTCGTCGAGGTTGACCTCGTGGAGAAGCTTCTTGATGGCGTCGGCGCCTTCGCCGAATTCAGCTCCGGTGTGTTTGCTGATGAAGGCGGCAGCGGTGAAGAAGTCGAAGGTTTCGTTTCTGTTGCTGATCTTCTCGATGAGCTCTTCGGCTTTGAGAACGTCACCTGGCCATCTGGTGGTGTCGATCTTGTCTTTAAAGGACTCGATGCAGGCGACGAATTTCTCTCTGGCGGTAGCCTCATCAAGGAAGTCTTTCTTCTTGAGGACGTCAGAGATCTCTGGGTCGGATTCACGTAAAACGACGTGGGCGGCGAAGTAGACGATTTCCTCTAACTGCTTCGCTGGGATGCCAAGGATAAGGGCCATGCGGGATGGGATGCCTTTGAGGTACCAGATGTGGGTGCATGGAGTGGAAAGTTCGATGTGGCCGAATCTTTCACGTCTCCATTCCTTGGAGATAACCTCGACACCGCACTTCTCGCAGGTGATGCCTTGGAAACGGATTTTCTTATATTTGCCGCAATGGCATTCGTAGTCTTTGCTAGGTCCGAAGATCTTCTCGCAGAAAAGACCTCCTGGCTCTGGCTTCTGAGAACGGTAGTTGATGGTCTCTGGGCGAGTGACCTCACC
>CADBDO010000100.1:0-1000 GCA_902793515.1 uncultured Erysipelotrichaceae bacterium
AAACGTCATCGGCAGCAACTACAAGTCCGCTCTCCTTGACGATACGAGCAAAACCGCAGCCACCGGCATCTTAGCTGGATATCAGTTAAGCGCTGATGGCAAGAGCGTCACTGCTGAAGACTTCAAGGGATCCTACAGCGCCCAGCTCGGTGCTCTCCCAGGATTCAGCGTCGACACCACCAACGTCCTTTCTGGCGCTGACTTCGCCCACAACGTTCTCACCAACGAAAAAGGTCAGGTTGTCTTAGCCGTCAGAGCCGGTGCCGGTTCTAGCTACCAGGGCATCCACTTCATGACCGTTGAGAGAAGCGCCCTTAACAAATACGGCCTCAAACTCGATGGCGCCAAATACGTCGAAGCTACCGCTGCTGACCTTGGCACCGTTACCGAGCTTGGAACCGTCGGTGGAAAGAAAGCCGAGAAGATCGCTTACACCAGCGCAGCCACTTCCCTTTCCGACTACTACACCCCATATGCTCCAAACGAAGTCGACTATCCAAAGTATGGCGAGAACAAAGCCGTCAATACCTATGTCAACTTCAACAAGACCGAGACCAACGAGTGGTCCGATCGTGTTAAGACCATCACTGCCGCCATCACTGGCTTCAACAGCAACCTTAACACCTACTACTTCCAGAGACTTTGCGAGAGCGGTGCCATCACCTTCGCCGACAAAGACCTTGAAGATTCCATCAAGAACTTCTCCGTTACCAAACGTCAGAGCTCTGTCGATGACAACTTCGAGACCTGGAAGAAGAACTGGCTTGAGTACGCTGAAATGCTCGAAGCCCAGCAAGCCCAGCGTTTCGAGAACTTCGGAACCATTAAGGGCGAGCTCATCACTGAGTTAGCCGCTATCTCTTATAGCCAGGCCAACCAGGATGTCCAGAACCTCGACGTCACCGTCGCCGGCACCACCAACTTAGCCGGACTTTGGAAGGAAGGAGGAGCCTGCTACTATGGCAAATAAATTTAAAAAGGTTTTAACCTTAACCGCCGC
>CADBDO010000100.1:1027-6483 GCA_902793515.1 uncultured Erysipelotrichaceae bacterium
TGATGGCGAGGAAGTCTACAACAACCAGCTTTCCAAAATCTACGATGCCCTTGTGAGCAGTGGCGACACCAACTCACAGCGCGTCCTCAACAACATCCTTTACCTCTATAGTGAAGCCACCTTTGGCTCCTTCTATGATGTGACCGATGGCTCCACCACCACTTACGGCATCAAGAGCGCCGTCGAAGGTGGCGAGGCCAGTGCTGCCTTCTCCTCCTACATCGAAGCCCACAAGGCCATGCAGGTCATCGAGAATGGCTCCATCAACAAAGCCAAATCCTTCACCAAGGTCAAGAACATGTACGCCGAGATCGTCAGCCGTATCTACAAGCAGTTCTACAGCTACGTCCTCGATGCCTCTTACCAGGACAGATCCCGTTTCTGCGAGGAGAAGTTCTACCAGGCCCAGGTCAAGAACTACTATGATCTTGGCGCTGCCTACTACACCACCGATGAGGCTAACTACTATGTCCCAGTGAACGGTGCTTTCCGTCTTGATGACACTTACACCGCTGACGATCAGCTCAACGATTACTTCAAAGATCTCTTCGCCACCTATAAGAACTACATCGAGCTCAACATCCTTCCAGACATCTATAGAAACGAGCTCACCGCTCAGTACCTCTACACCCAGAACATCTACCAGATCCGTAACACCATGGCTCGTAAGATCGACTATGTCGCTCTCGCCGAGAACAGTGACTACAACGGCAAAGTCAAAGACTTGATGAACGCTTATTGCAAGCTCATCGTCAACGCCGGCAAGCAAGATGCCTATGACTTCACCTGGTTAGACAGAGTCAACAAAGGCGCCGAAGCCGCTATCATCGCTGATACCATGGCTCAGGCCCTCTACACCGAAGCTGGCTGGACCCTCAGACACATCACCGTCGGTGGTCAGAACTATGACTACTACTGTGAGTCCGTCTTCGGAACCACCTGCCTTAAGTACCAGAAGCTCCTTGATAAGACCACCCGTGACGAGACTGAGCTCTCCAACATCGAAGCTGACTTCACCTCCAACGGCGCCTACACCAAGGAAACCGGATTCAAGATCAAACTCAACCAGCTCCTTGCTGACAACAACACCGAGTATGATTGGTACACTTCCGGATCCCTCAACGGCATCCCAGCTGACATGGCCACCCGTGCCTTCAAGATTCAGGTCGCCAACGAGCTCGATGACGATGACGCCACCGAGAAGTATCTCCGCAAGATCGCCGATGACGGTGCCACCACCAAGAACGCTTACTTGATGCCAGCCAACTACGAGACCGGCACCGAATATCCATACTTGGTCCAGGATTCCAGCAAGTACTACATCGTCAAAGTCGAAGAGGCCACCAAGGCCGCTAAGCTCAACGAGAGCTACAAAGACGACTTCTATGGCGAAGAGAAGGCTGAGATCATCGCCCGTAAGATTGCTTACAGCTTAAGCAGCTCTGACACCTGGAAGAAAGCCGCCAACACCTACTACGTTGAGCAAATGGCCACCATCTTCCACGATGACTACGTCCTCGAGTACTTCGAGCACACCTTCCCAGAGATCTTCGAGAACTAAATCTCGATTCTCAAAACAAAAAATCGAGGCGGTTAATTCCGCCTCTTTTTTATACCTATTATTAATAAGGATATATAATTACTAAGAACATTCGAGGTTACATTATGAAAGACGTATTTTGCCGTATCATCGATGGGGAGATCCCATCAACCAAGGTCTATGAGGATGATGACGTTCTCGCCATCCTTGATATCTCCCAGACCACGAAAGGGCACACTCTCGTCATTCCTAAGAAGCATTACGAAAACTTTTTAGCTTGCCCACTAGAGACCATGGAAAAGGTCATGGCCGTCGCCCAAAGGATCGGACAGGCTGAAATGGGCGTCCTTGGCGCCAAAGGAGTCAATATCCTTACCAATGTGGGTGAAGTCGCCGGACAAAGCGTCAACCACTTCCACGTCCACGTCATCCCTCGCTACATCGGTGGCGAAGGCGGATTCCAAATCACCATGAAAGGACAAGACACATCCGGAATGGATCTGCCTCGTCTTGCCATGCAGATTTCTGACGAACTAAAGAACGAATAATTATTCGCGGTTCTTCTTCTCGTAAGAAGGAACGTAATAGGCTCTCCCATCGAGAGCGAAGATCTTTTCGGTGAACGACCCTAGGTCGGCGTTTTCGACTGCCTTGTCGACGATGTTCATTTTCGCATCGAAGTCATCGATCATGGCAAGGGCCAAAGCCTCTCTTGTAAGAGGAGGGACTGGTGAGCCAAATTCTGGCTTAGAGTGATGGGAGGCGATCATATGCTCGAGGAGGGTGAGCTTCTCGCCTTCGATCTTGAGCTCTTTGCACGCCATTCTGATTTCAGCGACCATGATGGAGATATGGCCAACTAAGTTGCCTTCGATGGTGTACTTGGTAGCAATTGGGCCAGATAATTCGATGGTCTTTCCAAGGTCATGGATGAGAGCGCCGGCAATGACCCAATCGCGGTTCAGTTTGGTGTAGAGCTTGCAGACCTGCTCCGCTAAATCGGCCATGCAGAGTGAGTGGTAAAGAAGTCCGCTAGCGAAGTTATGGTGATTCCTCACCGCGGCTGGATGGATTACGTATTTGTCGTGGAACTTGTTAATGAGATAAGTGACGAGCTTCTTAAGGTCTTCGTCTTTGAGGGATTCGATGTAGGAATTAAGTTTCTTCTCGAGTTCTTCCCTTGGGACAGGAGCCTGAGGGACGAATTTGGTGACATCGACATCGGAGACAGACACCTGGGCACCGGAAATGATTTTGAATTGGAGGCTTCCTTTGTATTTGAGGACCTCTCCTTCAACGGCGACGATGTTGCCTTCTTTGAAGACCTCTAAATCACCATCGAAAACATCCCACTTCTTTCCAAGGATGGATCCGGTTGAAGTCTTTGATCATTTCCATTTATAGTACCTCCTCTAGGTATTGGTTAATGCTTTGGATCTCATAGCCTTTTCTGGCTAGAGCGGCAAACATATGTTGCCTTAAGTCGTAGCCCTCGTATTTGCGTTTATATTGTTTTAAGAGGGTTTCGCCGGTGATTTTTAGATTTTTGGATTCGTTTTTGCTGCTTTTTTTGTAATTAGAGACCGCTTTAGAGGCGATGTCATATGAGAAGCCTCTTCTTTGAAGCGCCTCAATCGCTTTGGCGAGTTTGGCGTTATACGGATACCTGTCGTACTTCTTCTCGATTTGGGATGCGGCGACCTTAGCGTGCTCAAGCTCGTGGGTGAATCTAAGGGCGTTCACGATCTCTATAGCGATCACCTTCTTATGGAGAAGGTCGTCTTTGATTCTCTCTTCGCCGTAAAGGAGATTCTCTTTCTCCTCTTTGTATTCTTTGGCGAGTTCTTTGTCATCGAGAAGGCCTGCTTTCTTTAAGCGGGTTATGACGTTGGCGACGCTTTGTTCCTCTTTCTGTTTGGCCTTGAGCTTCATGACGATCTCGAAGGTGCTGTAGCAGCCTTTGGAGGCCAAGGAAAGGCCATATTGATAGAGGCTATCCTGTTTGATCTTGAATAAGAGTTCCTGGTATTCCTTTGAGGTGAGCTCTTTGCCGACGTATAGATAGTAATCGCTAAAGACATCTTGGCTGATCTCGACTTTGTCCGCGCCGAAATAGACACTCACCTTTCTCTTCTTCGGGAAAAAGGAAATCTTGGTTATCGTTTTACCAGTTCTTTTTGATGGCGCGTTCATAGACGTGCAAAATCCTTTCGTAGAAAGATTCCATGGAATACGGCTCTAAGCCTTCGATGGCTTTGGCAATTATATCTTTCTTTTTCTCTACATCGAGCTTGGACACCATCTCAAGCTTCTTGGCCATATCGACTTCATCAACGAAGAAGAAGCCATTCTCGTTATCGGTGATGGTGTTCTTCAAGGTGTCGTCGTAACGGCAAAGGAGAACGATTCCTGAGGCCATCGCTTCCATGAAGGTAAGACCCTGTGTTTCGGTGATAGACGCGGAGACAAAGACATCGCCTAAGTGGTAATAGAGAGGGACGGTGTCTGGGGAGACAGGTCCAACGAAGCGGACGTTCTCGGAAATACCAAGCTTTGTGGCAAGGGCTTTAAGCGATTCGAGAGCAGGCCCTCCTCCCACTATTACAAATAGAGTCTTTTTCTTCGGTTTTTTGTATAAATATTCGGCATAGCCCCTAAGACACACGTCAATCGACTTCTCTTTGGCCACGCGGCCGATAGAAAGAACGACGAAGGTATCTTCGCTGATGCCAAGGTCCTCTTTGATCTCAGAGAGCCTTTCTTGGTCGACGTTCTCTTTCTTGAAAGCGTCGAAATCAATGCCGGTTGGGATGACGTTGATATAGGAGTCAACGTTGATGAAACGCATGTACTCTTTGATCTTCTGGCTTGGGGTGATGAATTCATCCGCTTCCTTGGAAGTATGACGGACATATCTTCTGACGATGTTCTTGGCAATGCGGTCAAAAACCTTTCCCGGGACGTAATGGGTGTAGTCCTCATACGAAGTATGGTAAGTGTAAACCGTTGGGGCGCTTAAGTTCGTCGCGGCGATGAAACCGAACTGGCCAATGCCAGCGTCGGTCTGAATGTGAATGACATCCGGTTTGAAGGCGCGGAGGATCTTCATGGCTTTGCTGTTATAGAAGCCCGCCATACGGTAATCGTAGAGGAACTTAAGCTCAATGCCCTGAATACGGACGATATCCCCTTCTTCAAGAAGGTCGTTGCCATATGGGTTCGTGGTGAAAACCTTGACCTTGTGGCCATGGCTCACGAAAGCGCGGTAAAGGTTACGGGTGCTTGTGGCGACGCCGTTGATCTCTGGCGGGTAGGTGTCACTGAAGATTGCTACTCTCATCGTTAATCCTCATCAGGCGGAATAACCGTCTTTTTATTACTCTTCTTTGAAGAACCTTTGTATGGCTCATATGGGCCGATATAGTCATCGCCTGTGACTAGGCCATAGTCATTAAGCGAATTGGTGACCATCGTCTTCTTGATGGCCTTTCTGCTAAGCTGCCTAGTTTCGTAAAGGGTCTCACTAGAAAGCTTTCGCTGATCGTAGGTCTGAAGCTGAAGGTCGACGAATGTCTGGCGCGAAGCGTATGGCAGTTGCTCGCCTTGGCCTCTCGAGTGATACAAAGCCGCAACGATACCTGAGGCGATAAGGACGAAGTAGAAGGTCGCGATACGCCAAAGGATTTGGGTGGACATAACGTTCGCCGAAGGAGTTCTGATGACCGATAGGCCAGTCTCTGTGACAGCGTATGTCTCTACAAAGAAGCCATTGAACATGGAGTTATAGACGATTTCGGAAATACCTGCTCCACCAGGGAGAGGGACTAAGCCGGAAACCATTTGGTGGAACGCACTTCTGAAGCAAGCGTCATTAAGACGGTCGAATCTGAAGCCTTCATTCGCGCCATAAGCGTTA
>CADBDO010000101.1 GCA_902793515.1 uncultured Erysipelotrichaceae bacterium
CGGAGGCTATAAAGTCTCTGGCGGTTTACATGGTGTCGGCGCTTCGGTCGTCAACGCCCTTTCCACTCTCTGTGAAGTCACCGTTCGCAAAGCCGGTGGAATTTACTACGTCAAATTCGTCGACGGCGGCAAGATCGTCGAGCACTTAAAGAAAATCGGAACCTGCAAGGAAGAGGAGCACGGCACAACCGTCCACTTCAAACCAGACGGCGACATTTTCACCGAAACCACCACTTATAATTACGAAACCATCAAGAACCACCTCCGTCAGATGGCTTTCTTAAACGGTGGCGTCAAAATCACCTTAACCGACAAACGCCCTGATATCCCAATGAGCGAGACTTTCCAGTTCAACGGCGGTATTAAAGAGTACGTTTCCTTCATTAACCAAGGAAAGAACACCATCAACGCCGACGTCATTTACGCGCACGGCGCTGAGGAAGTCACCCTTCTTGATGGCGTTACCAAAGAGATCATCTACGCTGAAGTCGCCATGCAGTGGACCGACTACTACAGCAACGATGGTGTTTACTCCTTCTGTAACAACATCTCCACCAAGGAAGGCGGCACCCACGTCGATGGCTTCAACAAAGCTTTGAGCAAAGTCATCAACAACTACGCCAGAAAGTTCAAGCTCCTTGAGGAGAAAGAGAACAACTTCACCACCGAAGACTGCCGCGAAGGTCTTACCTGCGTCATCTCGGTCAAGCATCCAAACCCACAATACGAAGGACAAACCAAGACCAAACTCGGAAACAGCGAAGTCAGACCTATCGTCAACGCTATCGTTTCTGAGCAGTTCGAACAATACCTTCTCGAGCATCCAGATCAAGCCAAAGCCATCATCGCTAAGGTCCGTATCGCTGCCAAAGGCCGTGTGGCCGCGCAGGCTGCCCGTGAGGCAACAAGAAAGACCGCTCTTGGCATCACAACCCTTCCTGGTAAATTAGCCGATTGCTCTAGCCGTATCCCAGAAGAATGCGAGCTCTACATCGTTGAGGGTAACTCAGCAGGCGGCTCCGCTAAGGTCGGCAGAGACAGAAAGACCCAGGCCATCTTGCCTTTGAGAGGTAAGATCCTTAACGTCGAGAAAGCGACCGAAGAGAGAATCTTCAAGAACGCTGAAATCGGCAACATGATCACCGCCATCGGCGCTGGCATCCGTGAACAATTCGACGTTACCAAGATCAGATATCACAAGATCGTCATCATGACCGATGCTGATGTCGACGGCGATCACATCAGAATCCTTCTTTTGACCTTCTTCTACCGCTTCATGAAACCTCTTATCGACGGCGGCTATGTTTATATTGCCCAGCCACCGCTCTATAAAGTCGAATACAAAGGCCAAGCCTATTACGCCTATAACGACGACCAGCTTGAGCAGCTCAAGAAAGGTCTTGAACTCAAACCTGGCTATCCGTTCCAGCGTTACAAAGGTCTTGGTGAAATGGACGCCCAACAGCTTTGGGAGACCACCATGGACCCAGCTGCACGTAAGATGATCCGCATCACCATCGATGATGCTGCGATGGCCGACAAAGCCTTCACAGACCTCATGGGTGATGACGTTGAACCACGTCGCGAATTCATCATCAAAAACGCAAAATTCGTGCAGAACCTGGATATTTAATGGAGAAAGGAAACGATTATGGCAGACGAAGAAAAGAAAATTGAAGCCGAAACCGAAGAGGTTTCCGGCGACGCCAAAGAGTCGAGCGAAGCCCCAGGAATTGTTGCTGGTATCGCTGCAGGTCTCATTGACAGAGAAATCACAAACGAAGTCCAGACGGCATTCCTCTCCTACTCAATGTCCGTCATCGAAGCTCGTGCCATCCCTGATGTCAGAGACGGTTTGAAACCAGTTCAAAGACGTATCATCTATGGCATGAACGAATCAGGCATGCAGCCTGGTAAACCATATAAGAAGAGCGCTCGTATCGTTGGTGACGTCATGGGTAAATATCACCCACACGGCGACTCCGCCCTTTACGGCACCCTCGTCCGTATGGCCCAGCCATTCGCGATGCGTTACACCCTTGTCGACGGTCATGGTAACTTCGGTTCCATCGACGGCGACGAAGCCGCTGCTATGCGTTACACCGAGGCCAGAATGAACCGCCTTGCGGTCGAAATGGTCCGCGATCTTGATAAGGACACCGTCGACTTTGTCGGCAATTACGATGGCACCGAACAAGAGCCATCCGTCCTCCCAAGCCGCTTCCCTAACCTCTTAGTCAATGGTTCCGAAGGTATCGCTGTCGGTATGGCCACCAACATGCCAACTCACAACCTTACCGAGGCCATCAATGCCTGTATCGCCGTTGCCCGCACCCCAGAGATCACCCCTCTTGAGCTCATGCAGAACTATATCTATGGTCCTGACTTCCCAACTGGCGGCGTCATCCTTGGCAGAAAAGGTATCGCTGATTACTTCACCACCGGTACTGGCACCGTTGCTATCCGTTCCAAATTCCACACCGAGGAAACCAGCGGTGGCAGATCCCGCATCATCATCACCGAGACCCCATATCAGGTAAACAAGGCCGCCATGATCGAAAACATGGCCACCCTTGCCCGTGATAAAGTCATCGACGGCATCTCTGATATCAGAGATGAATCCAACAAAGAAGGCACCCGTGTCGTCATCGAGGTCAAGAAAGACTTCATCCCAGAGGTCGTTGCTAATAACCTTCTCAAGCACACCTCAATGCAGATCACCTATGGTGTCATCAACCTTTGCTTAGTCAATGGCGAACCAAAGATCCTTTCGATGAAAGAACTCATCGAGAGATATAACGAATTCCAGATCGACGTCCTCACCAGAAGAACCAAGTTCCTTCTTAAGAGAGATAGCGACAGAGACCACATCGTTGTCGGTTTGATCCTCGCTCA
>CADBDO010000102.1 GCA_902793515.1 uncultured Erysipelotrichaceae bacterium
GGAGCCTAGCAAGTTCAAAAGATTCTGGAAGTGGGTGTGGTATCTCATCGCCTTCCCTTTCGTTTGGCTTTTCTATAACGTCAGGGATTGGAGAAGCGCAATCTGCATCATCATCTCTTTCCTTCTTTGGTCAGTATCGGTTTGGGGGTTCTATTTAGCCGCTCTAATATGCGGTTGGACAACGGATGCTGCTAAATGGCTTATCGGCATTGGCTCAGCCGTATGGGTGTGGTGGGCTTCCCCAATTGGCTCCCCGTTCATCCTTTGCGTAACTTTTACGGCAATAGGAATGAAGACCATCTTCAATAAGATTCATCATAAAAAAGAGCCTTCCCCTGAGGGTGAGGACAAATAAAAAACCTAGGCGTTGAACCTAGGTTATTTTTTAATTGGCGGAGGAATAGGGATTTGAACCCTAGCGCAGTGTTACCCGCCTACGAGCTTTCCAAGCCCGCCCCTTCGACCACTTGGGGATTTGAACCCTAGCGCAGTGTTACCCGCCTACGAGCTTTCCAAGCCCGCCCCTTCGACCACTTGGGTATTCCTCCAAACGCAACTATGTAGTTTGTCGCGCAAGGGGAATTATAGGTTAGTGACCTTGATTTTTCAACAACGCGATGAAACAAAGACGAGATATGCGGTTTACGTTAATCAACGAACGCTCTTTTTATGCTAGAATGTTTGTTAATCAAACATGATTGAAAAGATTATCGACAAAGCAAACTCAAATCAGAAGGCGGAGAAGTACGTTCGTAGACTCCTCGAGAACGCTCCACTTTCTTTGATTTACAAGACCTTCAGGAAGAAAGATATCAAGGTCAACGGCCATTGGATCAAGAAAGACCATGTCCTCATGGAAGGAGACACTCTCCGTATTTATATCACCGAAGCCCAATTAGCGGAGTTCCAGAAACCTAGAGAAGCCATCAAAGCCCCTCTCGAATATCCGATCGTCTATGAGGATGAGAACATCCTTGTCGTAGACAAACCTTCAGGCCTTCTTGTCATCGGAGATGATAAGGAAAGCCGTAACACCCTCGCAAGAAAAGTTCTCGATTACCTTTATTACAAAGGCGAGTTCGATCCTTCGAACCATTCCTTCGTTCCTTCTCCAGCCCATAGGCTCGATAGAAATACCGCTGGCTTAGTCGTCTTTGGCAAAACCAACGAAGCCTTAAGCGAGCTCACCCGTCTTTTCAAAGAAAGAGACGACATTGAGAAGAAGTATCTCACGATAGTAGTGGGCACAACCGACAAAGAGGGCATCATCAACAAGCCTCTTAAGAAAGATTCGAATACCGGTCTCGTAACCGTTTGCTCCCTTGAGAAAGGCGGCAAGACCGCGATAACCAAATACAAGACCTTCAAGACCGTCATGGGCTTCTCCCTCGTCGAAGTGGAACTCCTTACAGGAAGAACCCATCAGATCCGCGCCCACCTCGCTTCGATTGGACACCCGATCATGGGCGATGGCAAATACGGCGACTTCGCAACCAACCGCTACGTCAAACAGAAATATGGCTGGTCCAACCAGTTCCTTCACGCTTACAAGATGAGCTTCAAGCATCCTTTGCCTCCGCTTGATTACCTAGCAGGTAAGGAGTTTGAGTCAAAACTTAGCGATGAAGAAGCACATATTCTCCAAATATTCTTTGAAAGCCCTAAAATATTCTATGAATAGAATCAGGAGGAATAACCATGGCTGATTTAGTTAAACAGAACTACGAAAGATGGATGGCCTCTCCAAAGGTCAGCGAAGAAGACAAGAAAGCTCTTCTTGCTTTGACCCCAGAGGAAAAGGATGCCGCCTTCTTCAAAGACGTCGAATTCGGAACCGCTGGCATGCGCGGCTTCATTGGTCCAGGCACCAACAAGATGAATGACTTCACCGTCAAGAAAGCCACGGTTGCCTTCGGTATGTATCTTCTCGAGAAGATCCCTGGCTCGAAAGAAATGGGCGTCGTCATTTCCCACGATAACCGTTTCAAATCCCGCGAGTTCACCCTTCTCTCTGCGAAAATCCTCAACGAAATGGGCATAAAAGCCTATATCTTCGATGCCCTTCGCCCAGTCCCAGAGCTTTCCTTTGCCGTCCGTAAAACGAAAGCCGCGGGTGGCATCATGATCACCGCTTCCCATAACCCAAAGGAATATAACGGCTACAAGATCTACGATGAGACCGGCTGCCAGCTTGTCCCAAAGAAGATCGCCAGAATGCTTGAGATCCTCGCTTCCCTTCCTGATGAATTGACCGTCGAGGCTCCAAAGGCCGACAAACCAGCCGAGACCATCACGCTTGGCAAAGAGATCGATGACGAATACGTCGAGCTCGTCAAAGGCACCCAAGTCAACCCAGACCTCCCAAAACAAGGCTTCAAGATCGTCTATTCCCCACAGCACGGTGCTTCATACGAGAACGCTATGCGCATCTTCAAGGACTGCGGATATGAAATCTACCCAGTCGAGAAGCAGTGCATCCATGATCCTGCTTTCGGCGGAACCGAATCACCAAACCCAGAGAACGCGGAAGCCTTCACTGAGTCCATCAAGCTCGCCAAAGAGATCGGCGCTCAATTAACCGTCATGACCGATCCTGATGGCGATAGATGTGGCCTTTCTTATCTCTCTAGCAAAGGCACCTATGAAAGACTTACCGGCAACCAGAGTGCCGCTCTTCTCATGGAATACATCTTCTCTGAGAGACAGAAGCAGGGCAAGCTCCACAAAGATGGCGTCATGTATGACACCATCGTCACCTCTGACTTAGGCAGAAAGATTGCCAAAGCCTACGGCTTAAAGAACGAAAGCTTCCTCACTGGTTTCAAATATATCGGCAACAGAATCGATTACTATGAGAAGAAAGGATATGGCCCATACTGCGAATTCGGATACGAAGAATCCTATGGCTGTATCGTTGAACCATTCGTTAGAGACAAAGACGGCATCCAAGCCATCCTTCTCTATAGCGAAATGGCTCTCCATTACTATCTCCAGGGCATCCCGCTTGATGTCGCTTATGAGAACCTCGAGAAGAAGTATGGCTACCATATGACCATCACCAAGAGCGTCTCCTTCTTCGGCTCTAGCGGCGCTTCCGAAATGGCGAAGATCATGGAGAAGGCCCACAACTCTCTTCCACACGTCGTCGATGGTATGAAAGTCGTCGTCATCGAGGACTACGTCAAACTCGAAAAGCAGGACCTCAGAACCGGTGAGAAGACCAAGCTCGACTATGACAAATCAGAAGTCGTCCGCCTCATCTTCGAAGACACTTCCTGGATCGCTATTAGACCAAGCGGAACCGAGCCAAAGTGCAAGTTCTAC
>CADBDO010000103.1 GCA_902793515.1 uncultured Erysipelotrichaceae bacterium
GAAGACGAAACCTATTCGTCATTAGCCCTCATCGTTGCGACGGGCTTATCAAACGTCCCAACCATCCCAGGAGAGAAAGATCTCTTTGGAAAAGGCGTTTCTTATTGCGCTACTTGCGATGGTCCTCTCTATAGAGGCAAAACCGCTGTGATATATGGCAAAGGCTTCCAGGCTTTAGAGGAGGCTCTCTATCTCCAGGCCATTGTCGGCAAGCTTTACCTCATCACCCCAGAAGAAGAATACGAAGGTGAAAAGATGGTGCTTGATTCACTTCTTGCTAAGGATAACGTCACCCTTCTTACTGGCACCAAAATTTCAAAAATCATTGGCGAATCCGCCTTATCTTCCATCGAATGCGAAGGAAAAGACGGGGTTTTCGAAATCAAAACCGATGTCGTTTTCCCTCTCTTCGGAGAGAAGAGCGCATCCGCTTTCCTTTCCCCATTAGGACTTGAAAGCAATAGGGGATTCATCAAGGTCGATGCCAATATGGCTTCCTCTTGTGAAGGCTTATACGCAGCAGGGGATATCGTCGACAAAACGTTACGTCAGGTCGTCACCGCAGCATCAGATGGCGCCATCGCGGCCACAAGCGCGGTACAATATGTGCGAAAGGCGAAGAAATAATGGCTGAGGAAAAGATCAAGCTTCTTCTCGTTACCGGTTGCTCAGGCGCTGGCAAAACAACCGTCGCTTCCGTGGCGGAGTCTTTAGGCTATTACATCGTTGAGCAGATTCCTTTCGCTTTGGCAGAATCCCTCATCGACGTTTTCAAAAACGATCCTCAGACATATGGGAAGGTCGCCCTTTTCGTCAACTTAGACAAATTCGAGAAGATCTATAACGTCATCAAGAACCAGGAAGGCGTTGAGCTAAAGACCTGGGGCCTTGATTGCTCTTTCGATGGGCTTATGTCCCGTTTCCGCCTTACCCGTCACATCCACCCAATGCAGCCTCGTGGCTTAACCCTCGAGGAAGCGATTGCCAACGACCGCTCAATCATGGACAAGCTGAGGCCTCTTTTCGATATTTATATCGACACCACCTCGATGAGCGAGAAATACTTCCGTGCTTATGCCGGAACCATCATCGGAGAAGAGAAATCGAAGCTCTTCATCTTCTTCTCTTCCTTCGGCTTTAAATATGGTCTTCCAAGAGACAGCGAGATCGTCATCGATGCGAGACTTCTTCCTAACCCATATTGGGTTAAGGAACTCCGTCCTCTCACGGGCTTAGATGAGCCTATCAAAGAGTACCTTGAGAAGAGCGAAGTCACCGAGAAGTTCCTTAATGGCCTATATTCCAACCTTGACCTCTTCTTTGAAGAGATGATTAAGCAGGGGAAGGGGTATGTCTCCGTCAACGTCGGCTGCACGGGAGGACAGCACCGTTCCGTCTATATCGCTCAAGCCTTATACGATCACTACAAAGACAAATACAAGTGCACCATTTCGCATCGTGAGCTTAGTCGCAACGAGGAGGCCAATTAGTGGCCGCTCATGAATCCATCTCCTTCGCAAGGCTTGTGAAGGAAGAAAGCGCCAAAGCCGAGAGATCGGTCTCTGAGAAGAAGGCGCTTCTTTCTTCGTTTGTCCGCATCAATGGATATCTAAGAATCAGAGGCAAGCAAGAAGGCCTCGAGCTTTCTAGTGAGAACAGCGCTATCGCCAAATGCGTCTATCAATATCTCCATGAGCTTTATGGCGTCGACGTCAGATTCGCCTATACCAGAAGCGCAGGCTTCCTTAAGAGGATGGTCTATCATGTCATCGTCGATGATGAGGCGGGCAAGATCCTCGAAGACCTTGAGGTCGATTTCTTCAATCCTGAGAAACCAAAGAACGTTATCTCCTCATCCGAAGAGGTTGCCGCTTATCTAACAGGAGCTTTCCTCGCAGGAGGTTCCGTCAATAACCCTGCATCCCGCTCATATCACCTTGAGATTTGCGTAAAAGATGAAGGATTTGCAAAGTTTTTATTAAAAATCTGGTCCAAATATCAGCCTCATCCTTTCTCTTGCAAGCTAAGCAAAAGAAGGAACCAATTCGTTCTCTATCTTAAGAGGGGAGACGAGATCAGCGACTTCTTGGTCCTCATGGGCGCAAAGGATCAATGTCTTGCTTTCGAGGATGTCCGTATCAGCCGTGACTTCTCTAGCATCGGCAATAGACTCAGCAACCTTGATACCGCGAACTACGGAAGAGTGGTCCTTGCCTCCAAACGTCAAATCGATGAGATCAATTATCTTTTCGAAAAAGAAGGCAAAGAGAATATCTCTAATCCAAAGCTCTTAGCCTTGATGGAACTAAGAGTGAAAAACCCAGACGCATCTTTAGATGAGCTCTCAAAACTCTTAAGCGAAGAACTCAATACCGAGATATCCAAAAGCAACGTCAATCACCTTCTTAGGTATGTTCACACCCATACGGAGGAGCTAATGAATGGCAAATAAGAACGATGTCCTTTGGCAGCTTGGCCGCCGTATCGCTTTCCTCAGAAAGGAAAAAGGCCTTTCCCAGGTTGAGCTTGCCGCTGATGCCGATATGGCAAAGAGCTATCTCTCTGAACTTGAGTTAGGAAAGAGGAATGCCAGTGTCCTTGTTTTAAGCCGTTTGGCTGCGGCTTTAGGAACGACTCTCGAAGAGCTTTTCAAAGGTGTCGTTTCTATAGAAACGCTTCTTCAATAAAAATATGGAAAAGAAATTCGCCTGCGACAACATCGTCCTCGACTTCAACGGGACCATCATCGATGACTGCGCTTATACGGCTGATATCGCCAA
>CADBDO010000104.1 GCA_902793515.1 uncultured Erysipelotrichaceae bacterium
AGCCTACAAAGATGGCGAAGTCTCCTACAAAGACTGCAAGTCCTTCAACCTCGATGAGTATGTCGGCTTAGAAGGAACCCATGATCAGTCATACAGGTACTTCATGACTGAGAACCTCTTCAAGCATATTGATATCAAGTTAGAGAACACCCACGTCTTACTCGGCGTCGGCGATTACAAAGCCTACATGAATCAGTATGACAAAGAGATCGATGAGGCTGGCGGAATCGACATCCAGATCCTTGGCATCGGAAGCGATGGCCATATCGCCTTCAATGAGCCAGGCACCCCATTTGATTCTTTGACTCACGAAACCGAATTAACTGAGCAGACCATCAAAGACAACTCCCGTCTCTTCAATGACATCAGCGAGGTCCCAACCCGCGCCGTCACAATGGGTCTTGCCTCCATCATGAAAGCCAAGAAGATCGTCCTTATCGCCACTGGCAAAAACAAAGCCAAAGCCGTCTATGGCCTCATCAAAGGACCAATCACCGAAGACATGCCTTGCTCCATCCTTCAGAAGCATCCGGATTGCACGGTCTATGTCGACGAGGAGGCTTATTCCCTCGTCAAATAAATAAGTTACAAAAAGAAAAAGGGACGTTTAGCCCCTTTTCCTTTTAGGAAAGGATAAAGATATGAAATACATTGAAGAAGTGATCGAAAAGGTCAAAAACGAAAACCCAGGCGAGCCTGAGTTCCTCCAAGCCGTCAAAGAGGTCTTAGAGAGCTTAGAGCCAATCATCGCCATGAACGAAGAGAAATATAGGAGCCAGAAGTTACTAGAGAAACTCGTCGTTCCAAATAACATCGTCAAATTCGATGTCAAATGGATGGATGACAATGGAGTGGAACAAACCAACAAAGGATACCGTGTCCAGTTCAACAACGCTGTCGGCGTCTATAAAGGCGGCCTCCGTCTTCATCCTTCCGTCAACCTTTCCATCCTTAAGTTCCTTGCCTTCGAGCAGTGCTTCAAGAACGCTTTAACGGGCTGCCCAATGGGCGGAGGCAAAGGCGGATCCGATTTCGATCCTAAAGGTAAGAGCGAAGCTGAAGTGAAACGTTTCTGCATCGCCTTCATGGATAAGCTCTATCCACATATCGGCGTTGGTGTCGATGTCCCAGCTGGCGATATCGGCGTCGGAGGAAGAGAGATCGGTTTCATGGCCGAGGAATATAAGAAACAGACTGGCACCTTAGGCGGCGTCCTTACTGGCAAACCTCTTTCAATGGGTGGTTCCCTTTGCAGAACCGAAGCGACCGGTTATGGCCTTGTCTACTTCGCCGAAGAGATGCTTAAGAAGAGACATGATTCCTTTGAAGGAAAGACCGTTGTCGTTTCTGGTTCAGGAAACGTCGCTATCTATGCGATTGAGAAGTGCGAGCAGCTTGGTGCGAAAGTAGTGGGCTGCTGCGATTCCTCTGGTTGGATCTATGACAAAGAAGGAATCGATGTCACTTTACTCAAAGAGATCAAAGAAGTTAAGAGAGAAAGACTCTCTGCATATGCCGCGGCTAGACCAAGCGCTGAATACCACGAAGGCAAAGGCGTCTATTCCATCAAGTGTGACATCTATATGCCATGCGCCACTCAGAACGAGCTTGATCTTGAAGGCGCGAAGATCCTCGTCAAGAATGGCTGCTTCGCCGTCTGCGAAGGTGCAAACATGCCAACCACAAGAGAAGCGACCGAATACCTTCTTGAAAACAAAGTCTTATTCACCCCAGGCAAAGCTTCTAATGCCGGCGGTGTCTCTTGCTCTTACCTAGAGATGGTTCAGAACGCGAATAACGAATCCTGGCCATTCGAGAAGGTCGATATGAAGCTCAAGGAGATCATGGTCAACATCTTCCATAACGTTGATGAGGCCGCAAAAGAAGTGGGGCAGGAAGACAATTACGTTGTCGGCGCGAACATCGCTGGCTTCAAGATCATCTATGATGCCATGTCCAAAAAAGGACTTCTCTAATCAAGCACAAAGAAGAGAATCCCCTGCAAAACCAGGGGATTTTTTTCTTGCCTCCTGTTCTATATTGATGGGTGTCATTCAACTTGAATGTACAGACTGTACAAACAAGTTTGAGAGTCGGTAATAATCACTCAATAAGGGCTGATGGCAAAAACCCCATCATGCACCATACGTTTAAACAATCTTGAATAAGGTAAAGGATAATTATAATATAAGTATGAAAGAATTACGTTTTGAGTGGGATGAAAGGAAGGCCAAGTCCAACCTGGACAAACATGGCGTCAGCTTCGAGGAGGCCAAGACAGTGTTCTATGATGAGGCCGCCTTGGTCATCTCGGATCCGGATAATTCTGAGACTGAGGATCGCTTCGTCATCCTCGGCTTCAGCGCAAGTGCGAGAATCCTAGTCGTCTGTCATTGCTACAGGGACAACGAAGGCGTGATTCGAATAATCTCAGCCAGGAAAGCCACGAGGAACGAGGCGAGCCATTATAGAAGGTAAGGGAAAGAATATGAGGGAAGAATACGATTGGAGCAAAGGAAAAAAGAACCCCTATGCCAAACAACTAAAGAAACAGG
This sequence comes from uncultured Erysipelotrichaceae bacterium, assembly GCA_902793515.1. Taxonomy (GTDB): domain Bacteria; phylum Bacillota_I; class Bacilli_A; order RFN20; family CAG-826; genus UBA4951. The sequence continues at coordinate 2,556 of CADBDO010000104.1, forward strand.
TGACGATTAAGCTCTCTGAGGATGCGATCGCCTATTTTAAGATGCAGGCGAAGGAAACCGGCATACCATATCAAACGCTCATCAATCTCTATCTGACGGACTGTGCCAGAAGCGGCAAACGCCTCGCGATATCCTGGAACT
>CADBDO010000105.1 GCA_902793515.1 uncultured Erysipelotrichaceae bacterium
GGCGTCTCCGTTGGCCCTGGCCGTGGATCTGGCGCTGGTTCACTTGTGTCTTATTGCCTTGGCATCGTTACGGTTGACCCAATCAAATACGGGCTCCTCTTTGAGCGATTCCTCAATCCTGAGCGTATCTCCCTCCCTGATATCGACTGCGACTTCGCCGACGATAGGCGTGACCTCGTTGTCAGATACATCCAAAACAAATATGGCGAAGACCATGTCGGTTATGTTTTGACCACCCAGAATATCAAAGCCCAGCAGGCTCTTAGAGATATCGGAAGGGTTTATCAGTATAGACAAAACGAGATTGAGCTCATGTGTTCCAGCATCGTCGATCCTCGTCTCTCTTTGAGAGAGAACTACAAACGTAGCCCTAAACTCAAAGAACTTGTGGATTCTGACAAATACTTCCTCACCTACATCTCTTTAGCCGCGAAGATCGAAGGCATTCCAAGGCAAGCGGGCCTTCATGCCGCAGGCATCGTCGTCAATGACAAGCCACTCGAAGAATGCCTCCCAGTCATGATGGAAGAGAATATCGGTTCTGTCGCTTGCTTAGAGAAAGATTACCTCGAAGACCAAGGCTTCCTTAAGATGGACATCCTTGGACTTACTAACCTCACGATCATCGACCAGGTCATCGCGATGGTCAAAAAGAATGAAGGGATTGACCTCAACTACAGAGAACTCCCTTACGATGATGAGGAATCCATCAAGATCATCGCCGAGAACAAGACGATGGGTCTTTTCCAGCTTGAATCCGCGGGCATGAAGAAAGCGATCAGGGTTGTTCAGCCTTCATCATTCAACGATGTCGCTGCCCTTTTGGCCTTATTTAGACCTGGCCCAATGGATTCGATCGCGACATACGCGAGAAGAAAGCACGGCCAAGAGAAGGTTCAGTATCTTGCTCCAGAGCTTAAAGGAATCCTCGAAGAGACATACGGCATCATCGTCTACCAAGAGCAGATCATGAGAATCGTCCGTGAAATGGCGGGATTCTCTTATGGCCAGGCCGATATGTTTAGACGCGCCATCTCGAAGAAAGACATGGCCAAGCTCGAAGCCCAGAAAGGCTTGTTCATCAAAGGCTGTTTGTCCAATGGCAAGAGCCAGGCTCTTAGCGAGAAGGTCTTTGACCTTATCTTCAGGTTCGCTAACTACGGATTCAACAAAGCGCACGCCTTCTCATATGCGGTCATCACCTGTCAGATGGCCTATCTCAAGAAGCACTATCCTCGTGAATTCTATTGCGCCATCCTTGCTAGCCAAGACCCTGCCACAACCAAATTCAAAGATACACTTAGCGAAGTGAAAGCCTTAGGGCTTCATCTTGCCGTTCCTGATATCAATAGAAGCGAAGAATCTTTCGTCATTGAAGACAAAGCCATACGTTTCCCTCTTTCTTCCATCAAAGGGCTTGGAGGACAGATCGTCGGGGCCATCCTCGATGAAAGAAGAGCGAACGGTCCATATGAGGACATCTTTGACTTCGCGGCGAGAAACAAGAAGAACGGACTTAACCTCCCAACCCTTGTGAAGCTCATCGATGCAGGCGCTTTAGATACCTTGTACCCAAGCAGAGCCTCCCTTAGAGCGGCTTCTTCCCCTGCCATGAATTACAGCGAGCTCATGTATGGAGACGATGGGCAACAGATCCTTCTTAACATCGGGGTATCCAAGCCTGCGATGGAAAAGAGGGAAGACGATCAGATGACCAACTTAGCCGCTGAATATGAGGCCCTTGGCATCATGGTGAGCGGTTCCCGTTTATCCTTCATCGAAGACAAACTAAAGGCCGCAAAAGTGGCTCCTTTATCAGAAATCCCTAACAAAACCGGCTCATTCTTGACCGCAGGCATCATCAAATCGGCAAGATCGATCACCACGAAGACCGGGAAGAAGATGGCCTTCATGGAACTCTATGACGACCTTAATGAAGCTTCCTTCATCCTCTTTGATGAGGTCTTCAATAGGAACTTCCCATTACTCAAAACAGATAGCATCATCCTTGTGAGAGCCCATAAGGAAACCAGAAGATATAACAATAACGGCGAAGAGTCATATGTCGTCGAAGAGGTTAGCAGCGTAGGAGACTAGTTATGAAAGAAATCAAGATCATCGATGGAAATTCCCTCTTGTTCAGGGCCTACTACGCGACCGCTTACCCGGGTGCGCCTCTAATGTCGACCAAGACCGGCATTCCAACCAATGCCGTATTCGCTTTTTCGAACATGCTCGCCAAGTTCCTCTTCTCTCTCCAAGAAGGTGACAGCATCTTCATCGGTTTCGACAAAGATGGCGACACCTTCAGAAAGCAGGAGTTTGAAGCCTACAAGGCCAACAGAAAACCTTGCCCTCCTGACTTAATCAAACAGTTCCCTATCTCTAGAGAACTTTGCAAAGTCCTCAATATCGTCTGCTATGAAGAGCACGGCATTGAGGCTGACGATATCTGCGGCACCGTCGCCAAGATGGCGTCCAAAGCCGGAATGAAAGTCACCGTCTATACAAGTGACAAAGACTATCTCCAGCTTATCGACAAGAACATTTCCATTTCATTACTCCGTAAAGGATTAAGCGACATGGATTTGGTGACCGAGGCCAACATGGTCGAGAAATTTGGCTTCTCCCCTCTTCAGATCATCGATTACAAAGGTCTTAGAGGCGATGCTT
>CADBDO010000106.1 GCA_902793515.1 uncultured Erysipelotrichaceae bacterium
CGTGCGCTTGTGTAGACCTATCACAAAAAGATTTGTTATACTATGTCCGTGGAAAGCATTAACATTGCCCTCTTGACTGAGGGTTGGACGCGATTCTCTTTGATGTCCTCTTTAAAGGGCATGTTCGCAAGAGCTAAGGAGCGTGGCATAGAATTATTTGTCACCCAATTTTGCTCTTTTGGCGAAGCTGCCCGTGAGGCCGTTTTTAACCAAGGCGAATATTCAGTCTACAATTTGGTCGATACAAGCTATTTCGATGCGATTATTTTAGATGTCTCAGACATGCCTAATAGCGAGATCGACACCCGTATCTTCCCTCTTATTAGAAAAGCCAACATCCCAATACTTGCCCTCGATAGCAAATTCCCTGGCATCCATTCATTTGGTCAAAACAACAAAAAATCCATCGAAGAAATGGTGGATCACTTATATAACAAGCACAAAGTCAGAAGCTTCGCCTTCTTTGGTGGCCCTAGTGCCAACTTTGAGGCCAACGCAAGGGCCCGCGCTTATGCCGATTCTTTGGCCCGCTTTGACCTAAGCCTAATCGATAACCCTATCTACGCTGGCAACTTCGAGTATGATTCTGGCTTCAGAAACATGGAGAAGCTCATCAATGAGAGAGAAGGCAAACTCCCAGGAGCCATTGTCTGCGCTAACGACCGTATCGCCATCGGCGCTCTTGAAGCCGCCAAAAAGCACGGCTACAAATGTCCAGAGGATTTCCGTATCACCGGTTTCGATAACTATGGCCAGGCTGAGCGTTATTCCCCTCAGATCACCACTGTTGGAATTGACCGCTTCCAAGCTGGCAAAAAGATGATCGATGTCGCTTGCGACTTAATCGAAGGCAAAGATGTCCCAGAATTCACCTACATTGATGGCGAAATGGTTTACCGCGAATCCTGCGGATGTGGTAGTGAAGCTGCTTTGGATTATCGTAAATACGCGATGGACAGCGTTCTTAGCGACTTCAAGAACGACTACAAGGTCAACCGCATGACTTCCCTCATTGCGAACCTTTCCTTACTCAATAACTTCGAAGGCTATTTCAAAACCTTAGCCGATTACCCATACTTCAAGGAAGTTGAATCGGTCCTTGTCTCAGTCGATAAGGGCTTGTTCCGCCCTGGAACTTCGAGTTTCTCATCTAAACGAGTTCCAATCGACCGCGAAGTTGTCGCCCTCTATTTCAAGAACGGACAACAGGAGCACGTTGATTCGATCAAAGAAGTCAAAAAACGTCAAGTCAAAGACTGCAAGAACAAAGTCGCTTTCGTCAGCGCGCTTCACTTCGGAAAGGATGTTGTCGGTTATATCATCGTCAGAGAGAATTCCGACAAGATTCTCCTCCCAGATTTCGTCGATGCGAGATCCCGTTTCATCTTCCAAGCCGAATCCCTTTATAGGACCATGAAGTACTCAGAGCTTTCTAAGACTTTGAGTGAGCTATATAACAACGATCAGTTGACTGGTATCCACAACCGTATCTTCTTCGACGAAGAGATGGTTCCTGCCTTCGACAGACTCGTCAAAAAGAAAAAGAGATGCGCGGTCTTCTTCATCGACGCCGACAACTTCAAAAACATCAACGATACCTATGGTCACAATAGAGGCGACCTCATCCTTAAGACCATCGCCAAGACCATCGACAAGAATCTCCCAGACAGTGGGGATACTTGTAGGTTCGGCGGTGACGAGTTCGTCGCTTACTTCCCAGTCGCCGATGACGATGAGGCGTACGCATACGCCAAGAAGGTTGAGAAAGCCCTCCTTGAGAAAGACATCTCCGTCTCGATCGGTGTTGCCTTCAGCGAGAACGGCACAAGCTTATCCGAGATCGTCAACAACGCTGACAAAGAGATGTACAAGATCAAGTTCAAGAAGTACGGCGATCGTAGAAGGAACCATTAAGTTAGCAGCAGAGAGAGGATGTAAAAAGTCCTCTCTTTTTTATGTTTGTTCCCCTGCTGCCACGAATAAAAAACATTGGCAAATCCTTTTCGGTTTCTAAAAAGAGACGGGTTTTGTATAAGAAAAACTGCCAGGGTTTTTGCCCCGGCAGTTTTGGTTAAAGCTTATTCGGCTTTGGCTTCTTGTTTCTTACCCTTCTTAAGGACGAGGAACCAGACGATGCAGAACGCACCAGCGAGGACGATGACTCCACTGCCAGCGGCGATGCCGATGATGGCACCAAGTGGGAGTCCGGCGGCACCGGTATCGGTTTCGCCAGTTTCTTCCATATCGTAGGCTGGGTCAACTACTTCAAGAGTGAAGATGGTCGCGATATCGGTTGTGTCGGTCGCACCATCAAGGGTGAGCTTGGCCCAAACGATGATGTCTTTGACACCGGCGACGGTTGGTGTGCCAGTGATCTTACCATCTTCGAATTTGAGGCCTTCTTGGAGCTTCTGATCGACCTGGACGTCATCGATAGCGAGCTCGACGTCAGTGATCTGCTTGCCATCATATTCCTGACCGATGGCGTACTTATCAGCGACAGTGAAGGCGATTTCGCCAACATCCTCATTGAGGGTGACTTTCAGGCTATGTTCAGTGGTGATGGCTTCTTGATCCTGGATGCCGAAGGCATTGTTCTGAGCCTTTCCGCAAGCGGCGTGGGCGTAGATGAGGCCTTTGGCGCTCT
>CADBDO010000107.1 GCA_902793515.1 uncultured Erysipelotrichaceae bacterium
CGTGAGAACTATCGTTTCACCGATGGTGCCTACCGTCAGGTCCTTGCCTACATTCTTGAATATCTCAAGAAAGAGAACGTTGGAGTCGTCGCGCTTGGCTATCCTCTCAACATGGATGGCAGCAAAGGCGAAAGCGCACTCCGTAGCGAGCGTTTCAAAGAAGAGCTTCTCGAAAGCGACCCAACCCTCAAGGTCTATCTCGTCGACGAAAGGCTCACGACCGTGATGGCCAACCGCTCAATGCTCGAAGCCGATATTTCCCGTGACAAGCGCCACAAGGTCATCGATCAGCAAAGCGCGGTCATCATCCTTGAATCATTCCTCAATTCGCCAGAAGCGAAAACCCTATGAAAGGAGCATCCATATGCTAGAAATCACCGACAACACCGTCATTATCACGAGAGATGATGGCACCGAAGACACCTGGAAGATCTATTTCTATTACCACAACCCAGAGAGGAACAAAGACTTCTTTTTCCTCTTCAAGGAAGAAGATCCAGATAGCCTCATCGTCATGGCTAGCGAGGATCATGAGACCCTTATGGACGTCTCTGAGGAAGAGATGAAGGAAGCTCAGGAGATGCTCAACACCTACGAAGATGATCCCGATATCCAGGAGATTAAATAAAGAAACTTGTTTCTTAGCCCCATAATCCATATAATCTAGGGGCGAAATCGGAGAACGAAAATGGCAGAAGAAAAAATTGAAATGACCCAAGCGGGTCTTGATGAAGTTGAAAAAAAGTACCGCTACCTTCTTGACGTCGAACGTAAAGAAGTCCTTGAGGCTCTCGTCGCCGCCCGTGAACAAGGCGACCTTTCTGAGAACGCCGACTATACCGCCGCTAAGCACAAATTAGGCGAGATCGATGGCCAAATCGAGCAATTACAGCACATCAAAGATGTTGCTGTCATCATCTCTACCTCCAATAAGAGCGGAAAGAAGATCAACATCGGTCACACCGTTGATTACCGTGAGGTCAAGACCGGCGAGGAATGCAAAGTCAAAGTCGTCGGCACCGTCGAGGTTGATCCACTTGCCAGCAAGACTCAGATTCCTTATATCAGCGGCAGATCCGCTCTCGGAGCTGCTCTCATCGGCCACGAAGTCGGTGACGTCGTCAGAGTCGAGTGCAACTCGCCATACGATATCGAGATCCTCTCGGTTTCCTACCAATCTTCTGATAAATAAAAATTAAGGGGCGGTCAAACGCCTCTTTTTTTTGACGAATTTCTGAAAAATCGACGAAAGCCTTCTATCTAATAAGTGAGGAGGCTTTTTATGTTCAAAACAATTCTCATAGTTTTGGCCGTGACGATCATCTCGCTTATCATCATGGCCGTCGTCGACAAAATCACAACCGAGATCACCGAAGAAGGCGGTGAGGTCCTAGTTGTCTCTGACCCTGAAGGCATTGAAGTGACTTTATCAGGGGAAGTGGAGCTCGCAGGGACTTATCTCCTACCGATCAACAGCACCCTCGCTGACGCGATAAAGGCGGCTGGAGGCGTCACTAGCAACGCCGACTCGAAATGCTACGACACATCCTTCGTTCTCGATGGGGACATGGCTTTTTATATCGCCCCAATCTACGATAGCACGGATGCTTGCAGCTCAAGCCCAATCGACAAAGCCTGCATCAATAGTGCAGATAAGACCACGCTTTTGGCGAAGACATCATTAAGCGAAAGCCAGTCGCAAGCGCTTGTTAATTATCGAAGCGAACACGGCTCATTCCGTCGCCTTGAAGAAATACAGAACGTGAGTGGCATCGGAGCCGCTACATGGGAAAAGAACAAGAAGTACATAAGTCTCACGGTCTGATCCTGAAACCCTACCTTGCGTTCTTTGCTTTAGCCGGTCTAATCATCGGCTTCAATATTGGTTTCTACCTTTTCAGCCTCGCCGTAATCCTCCCTCTTTTGGTGTTGATTCTTTTCGTTTGGCCTCTAAGAAAAAGAGGGAAGATCGGAATGATCACTATGGGCGTCGCCCTTTTGATCGGGTTTGCTTTTGCCATTCCCAAGACGGAAGCGCGCACAGACTATGGTGTCTACGAAGGCGTGGTGGTTGAGAACAGGGATAACTACTTCCTGTTCGACAGCGGATTTCACCGCTATTACGTGTATGAGAAAGATTGCGAAAGAGAAGAAGGGGACATCTTGTCGATTACGGGCAAGGCATCACCTTTGAAAATCACCTCTTACGAGGGTTATTTCTCCTTTGAAAGCTATCTCAACAAGAAAGGAGTCGATTCTGAATTACATGCATATGAAACGGAAGTTAAGTTCGCTAGGCCCTTAAGGCTTGCGGCAAGAGAGAATAAGTTCCTCGCTAATTTCGAAGAGCCGACGAAGGGGCTTCTTTCGTCGGTCCTCTTCGGGGCCAAGGATTATTCAAACGAGACAATCGCTTTGGCTGCCAGCATGAACGCGCTGACATTCCTTAGCATGTCCGGCATGATCTTATCCTTCTTCTTAAAGTTCCTGGATTGGTTCTTCCGATTAGGATTTAAAGACAAAACATCAGATATCATCGTATTTATCATCATCACTTTTCTCTTTCCGTTTGGTATCCACAAAATCGGATTCTGGAGGGTTTACCTAGGGAGAGCAGTGGCTTTGGCTTCAACGAT
>CADBDO010000108.1 GCA_902793515.1 uncultured Erysipelotrichaceae bacterium
CACCTTATGGTGAACGTTAAGTCCGATCCTTCTTCCCCTTACCGCGAGCCAAAGAAGAACGCCAAATACATGGATGAGGATAAGCCGATCTACGAGAACCTTCCAAGCGACATCGTCCCAATCGCCCCTGAGTTCATCCGCGGCCGTTCCTTCAGCGACGCCATCCTTATCGTCGATGAGGCCCAAAACCTCACCCTCGATGAGCTTCATACCTTAGCCACTCGTTTAGGAAGCAATTCCAAGATGATCGTCATCGGCTCCCCTAACCAAATCGACGTTGAGGATCAGACCTTTGAGAAGAATGCGTTCGAGACCTCATACAAGATCCTTGAGCCAACCGGTCTCGTTGGTTTCGTCGAGCTCAAAGCCCCAATGCGTTCGGGCTTCGTCACCGACTTCGACCAAAGATTCCTTCAGTACAAACTCAAAGAAGGCAAAAAACGTTAATCAAAACCATTCTCTTTAAGAGAAAGAGCAACTAGAATTGTCTTAATGCTGAAACGTTTAACCATCACAAACCTCGCAATCATTGAGAATATAGACGTCTCCTTTGGAGAAGGTTTTACCGTTCTCACTGGTGAGACGGGCGCTGGCAAGAGCCTTGTCATCGATTCGCTTTCTCTTCTTTTGGGCGCGAGAGCGTCCAACGAATTAATCCGCCAAGGCGAAGACTCCGCAACAATCCGTGGGGTTTTTGCTGTGAATAATCGGATTTTGAATGCGATTCTGATGTCGCTAGAGATTCCTGAGAACGATGGTGAGATTGTCGTCAGCCGCACCCTCAGCAAAGCTGGAACTAAAATCAAAGTGAACGGTGTTTCCATCACCCTCCAAGACCTTTTGAAGATCTCCAAGTACCTTGCTGACATTCACAGCCAATTTGATTTTGAGAAGATCCTCAACCCAGAGAACTATCTTGGCATCATCGACGGCTTCTCGAGCGAACTCATCTCTTCCTACAAGAAGGACTACTCACTTCTCCTTTCCGAATACAAAGCGAAGAAGAAAGAATACGAGGTCCTTCTCGCCAAGAAAGCGAAGATCGATGAGGACAGAGACTTCTACGAATACCAATACAAAGAACTCAAAGGCATGGCCCTCAAAGAGGGAGAGCAAGAAGAAATCCAGTCTGAGATTTCTCTCCTTTCCAATTACGACAAAGTCTATTCTCTCTCCCAAGAGGCGGAAGAAATCATCCATGGCGATTTCCTCGACAAGATGTATGAGCTCAACCAAATCCTTGGAAAGCTCGTGAAATATCAGCCTCAATATCAAGAAACCCAAACCTCTCTGGATGAGAAGTATTACGAAATCGTTGATATGGTCGACACTCTCAAGAAAGACCTTAGGGATATCGACTATGATCCAGATAGGCTCGATGAGCTTCAGCAAAGAGATTCCGACCTCACCTCTCTTGAGAGGAAATACAAAAAGAGCATCCCTGAACTCATCGCTTATAGAGACGAGCTCGCTTCCACCCTTGGAGACAAGAACGACTTCGAATTCAACCTCGAAGAAAAGAAAAAAGAGATGGATGATGCATTTAATAAATGCAAAGCCAAAGGCGAAGAACTCACCGTTGTGAGAAAAAAGACCGCTTTATCAATCGAGAAAGAGCTTGAAAGGAATATGGATGACCTCCGTCTCCATGCGACTTTCAAAGTGGACTTCCTTAGTAACGATGCCAAAGATGACTCAATCCTCAAAGAGGATGGCATGGACACCCTCGACTTCCTTATTGAGACAAACGTCGGTGAAGGAATGAAGAGCTTAGGCAAGGTCATTTCCGGAGGCGAAGCGGCAAGAATCATGCTCGCTTTCAAAGCCACCCTCATCAAAGCCAATAGAATCCCAACCGTCATCTTTGACGAAATCGATACCGGCGTCAGCGGTGAATCCGCTCAAGCCGTTGCCAAAAAGATCAGAGAGATATCTCTTTCAAGCCAGGTCATCTCCATCACCCATATGCCACAGGTCGCTTCTTTAAGTGACCACCACATCCTCATCTCTAAAGAGGTGAAAGGCGATAGAACGTTCGCTCACATCAAAGAGCTTTCGCTTGAAGAAAAAATCAACCAAGTCGCCTATCTCATCTCTGGCGGAACCGTTACCGAAAAGCAGCTCGAATACGCAAAAGAGATGGTTTTATCGTCAAGATAACATTTTGTAGCGCTTACATAATTTCCTAAAAAACGCACTTATTTCGCCTTAAGTGTTGCTTTCATGGTGAAATTAAGACAACATAATAAAGTCAAATCCTCGTTTCAAGGAAATCTGTAAATGATTTTTGTAACGAGGAAAAATGCCGGAACAGGCATAAAAGAAAGGAGCTTTTTCAAAAGTATGAAAAAGAAATTTGTTCTTCCGCTCGCAGCCCTCGGATTAATGGTTGCACTAGCCGGATGTCAGGATGGTGGAACCAACACATCTGCCGCTAGTGGAAGCGGAACCCCAACCAGTGGTAGTGTCGCTGCCTCCTCTTCCAAGATGGAGCAGATCAAGATCAGCTCACCAGAAAACGCCAAGACTATGGTCATTGGCACTACCCTTCAGCTTACTGCTGACAAAGACGGCGTCACAGGCTTCAAAGATGGCACTTTCACCATCGAGGTCACCAGACCAGCCCCAACCGCTAAGATCGACTGGAAAGATGCCGATCACTATTCTGTCGATGGTTCCTACACCAGAAACAACCGTGGTCCTGGCGACACCCCTGTCTATAGCAAATCACAGGCCGATGGTGGTGAATGCATCGGTTATCAGGGCATCGGTGACAAGGAAACCTTAACCTTCACCTCTACTGCCGCTGTTGCCGCTGAGCTTACCTCCTCGATGGGCAGCAACAACTCCGTCAACTTAGCCGACGTTTGGAAAATCAAACTCAACGGAACCGAGCTTAATTTAGCCGGTAAGAGATACGAGTCCGATGACTCCTCTGGCAACTACACCTTCCAGGAAGTTTCCTTCGGTGATGCCAACTTGATCCAGGGCGACAACGTCTTAGAGATCGAATACCTTGTCGACGACAGCCCATATCTCGACAACTTCTACGTCTACGCGAAAGCCGCCACGACCATTACGTCCAAACCAGCCGCACCAAAACAGAAGATCGCCCTCCCAGAAGGCGCTGACAAACTTACTGTCGCTATTGGCGCAACCGCGAACATCAACTGCACCGAAACCGGTGTCAAATACACTTCTTCCAACACCGACGTTGCCACAGTTGATGAAAACACCGGCGCTGTCACTGGCGTTGCCAAAGGCACTGCTACCATCACCATCTCCAAAGATGGCATGCTCCCAAATAGAGTCACCGTCACCGTCACCAACCCATCTGAGGTTATTATCGAAGCCGAAAGTGAATCAACTCTCGTTGAATACACCGATGGCGCGACTGTCCCATCCTACAAGACTTCCAGCAGCGGCGGCGCTTATGTCCGTATCCTCCCAACTGGAACAACCTTAACCTACACCTTCACAGCTGCCAACGCTGGCAACTACAACTTGACCATGACTGGCAGAAACTTCAGCCGTGATCACGAAATCACCGATCTCAGCCAGGATGCTGAAATCAAGATCAATAACGTCGCCGTTGACCTTTCTGGCAAAGCTTGGGCTTATGCCACTTCCAACCAGAGCCTTGATCTTGGCACCGTCACTCTTGCTGCTAGCAACACCTTGACCTTCAAAGTCATCGGCGCTGAAGTCGTTGATTCCAACTTCATGCTCGACAGCTTCATCTTCACCCCAGCAGCCGCCTAATCAATAACTAACGATTAGAAATAGCCCAGTGATTAAGTTCGCTGGGCTTTTTTGTTAGGCGAAGTAAAAAGCCTGATGTGGAAGTGCATCAGGCTTTTACCAACAAAGGCGAGTTGAGCTATTTGACTAATTTAAGGATGGCGTTGACGTCTTCATCATTTCCGTCATTCTCGAAATGATAAAGGTCTTTGGAGCCATATTTTTCTACGATGGCTTTTGCAGCCCCGCAAAAGGCCTCTCCATAACCGGTGTCACCACTAGCGATGACGCCCTTGAGTTTGGAAGAGTTATTGGCAAGGAAGGCATCAACCTCAGCAGGGATGTCTCCATAGCCATCTGTGTAGGTGATGAGGATGAAATCCCCATCCGCCACTTCATCACCGCTTTCGATCTTTGTGGCGGCGATACCGAGCTTGCCGATCATCGATTCGACGTTGCCGGTTCTTGAAGCATAGTATACGTTCATTGATTATTTCCTCTAGTTAGTTATGACTAACTGCATATAAGATAGAGCCTCTGCCCTCCTATTTCAAACGAAACGATAAAAATTTTT
>CADBDO010000109.1 GCA_902793515.1 uncultured Erysipelotrichaceae bacterium
AGGTAGTAGATCATGAAGCCAAGAAGAACGGCGATGATGATAATGATGAGCAAGCTATCGTTGAAGAGCGATGGGAAGTGAGCGTCATCAAGTCTTGGGATGACGTGAGATCCGATTGGATACTTGAACATGATGAAGGCGTTAACAAGACCGACGGAAACGTAGTTCATCATGAGGGTGAAGAGCGATTCGTTGGTGTTGAACAAAGCCTTGAAGATGGCTGGGATAGCGGCCCAGACGGCACCGGCGGCGATGGCAGATGGGATCATGATGAGGAGAACGACCGCATCAGGATACCTGCCGCCAAGTTCGATCATCAAGATAACGGAAACCAAGGCGCCGATGATGATTTGGCCATTACCGCCAAGGTTCCAGAATTTCATTTTGAAGGATGGGATGAGGGCGAGGCCAACGCCTAAGAGGATCGCGCCATCGCGGAAGAAGTCCCACACTCTCTTTGGGGTGCCAAATGAACCGATGAACATCGAGCCAATCGCGTTGACTGGGTTGACGCCATAGGAGATGGTCAAGATAAGGAGACCGATGATAAGGGCGACGATGATGAAGCCGAACCTGATCAAAAGGGATTGCCAAAGAGGCATATCAAAACGTTTTTCAACGTGGAAGAGCTTGCTCTTTTCTTTTTTTGCTGTCATTTTCTCAGGCATTCTCTTTGACCTCCTCTTCTTTTTCAGTGCTCGTCATAAGCAAACCAACTTCTTCTTTGGTTGTCGTTCTCGCATCGACTTTTCAGTGCTCGTCATAAGCAAACCAACTTCTTCTTTGGTTGTCGTTCTCGCATCGACGATGCCGGTGACCTGACCTTGGCACATGACAAGGATGCGGTCGCAGAGCGCGAGAAGAACATCGAGGTCTTCGCCAACGAAGATGACGGCGCTCCCCTCCTCTTTCTCTTTGTTGAGGAGGTTATAGATGAGGTATGAGGAATTGATATCAAGTCCACGGACTGGGTAAGCAGCCATAAGGACTTTTGGTGAAGAGGCAATTTCTCTTCCGACGAGGACTTTCTGGACGTTTCCGCCTGAGAGTTTTCTAACAGGGGTATGGATGCTTGGGGTAACGACATCAAGTTCTTTGACGATTTCATCGGCAAGCGCTTCAGGTTTCTTTCTGTTGAGTCTAGAGCCTTTGCCTTTGCGGTAGCTACGAAGCATCATGTTGTCGACAAGGTCCATGTTTCCGACGAGGCCCATGCCAAGACGATCTTCAGGGACGAAGGAAAGACGAACGCCAAGCTCACGGATTCTGCGTGGGTTGAGGTTCTTGAGGTTATAGACCTCATCCTCGTTGAATAAGACCTTCTCGCTGTTGACGAGGTCTTTGATTTTCTTTGGGCTCATGCCGTCGAAAGAGACTGGGGTTCCATCTGCATAGTGGAACGCTCCATTCTTGGCCATATTGACGACCTCGCGGTAAGTCTTGTGGAAGAAAGAGACTGGAAGGTTCTTCTTTGGACGGTTGAAGATGACGTCGCCTCTATAGCCTGGTTTGAGACCGGCGATGGCTTCGAGAAGCTCACGCTGACCGCTGCCAGCGATACCGGCGATGCCAAGGATCTCGCCTGAACGGGCGATGAAGCTGACGTCGTTAGATTGAGATGCTCGACAAGGAGACGGTCCTGAACGTTAACAGGTTCGGTGCGATCGATATTGAGGGTGGTTTTCTTACCAACCATCATCTCGGTGAGCTTGTTTTCATTGGTCTCACTGGTTTTGACGGTGGCGATGTATTGGCCTTTGCGGAGGATGGCGACTCTGTCGGAGATCTCCATGACCTCGTTAAGCTTGTGGGTGATGATAATGATGGTCTTTCCGTCTTCTCTCATGTTCTTGAGAACAGCGAAAAGGTTTTTGATCTCAAGAGGGGTGAGAACGGCGGTTGGCTCATCAAGGATGAGGATCTCAGCGTCTCTATAAAGGACCTTGATGATCTCAAGGGTCTGCTTCTCAGAAACGGAAAGCTCATAGACCTTTTTGGCGAGGTTAAGTTCGAAGCCGTACTTGTCGCAGATTTCCTTAACGGCGAGAGCGGCGTTTTTCATATCGGCCTTTTCTTTATCCTTGATACCGAGAACGATGTTCTCAAGGCAAGAGAAAACGTCGATGAGTTTGAAGTGCTGATGGACCATGCCGATCTTGAGGGAGAAGGCATCCATCGGGGAAGAGATAGATACGTGTTTGCCGTTGACGTAGATGTTTCCCTGGTCTGGGAAATAGATGCCCGAAAGCATGTTCATGAGAGTGGTCTTGCCACTGCCATTCTCTCCCAAGAGGGAAAGGATCTCGCCTTTATATACGTCGAAGGTGATGTCTTCGTTGGCGATGACGGATCCGAAGGTTTTCGTGATGTTCTCGAATCTTACGCTAATCTCTTTTTCAACGGTCTTTTTCATGTAACTATTATGCCCTAAAAACAAGAAATTCCCAAGGGCTATTTAAAGCCCTTGGGATTGGTTTTCGACTAATGAGTTAATCCTGAGAAGGGATTAGTCATCGACAACGATATCAGCACCAACGGAGATGCCATCGATGATGATGTCGAAGTATGGAGCGGAACGCATTTCGGATTCGGCGAAATAGCTCTTTCCGTCAGCGGTCTTGATGGCTTCGGTCTCACCAACATAGGTGCCGTCATCATCAACGTCGGCCTTGTAGCTGGTAAGGTGGCCTTCCTCGTCCATGGTGATGTAAGCAGCTTTGCTGAAGTCAGAGGTATCAGCCTTAGCATTCTTAACGGTGAAGTTGGCGGTGTCGAAGACTTTGGTGGTGCCAGCCTTGAGGGCGGCTTTCACTTCGTCAAGTTTGGCCTGGGTGCCAGCGGCTGGGGCCTTCTTGCCAAGAGCGGTGACCTGGACGGATTCGGTGTCGACGGTGCCGGTCCAATCGGTTGGGATGGACTTGCCTTCTTTGACGGCATCAATGCACATCTCGAAGTATGGCTGCCAGTTGATCTTGGAAGAGATAACGAAGGTATTTGGGCACTGGGATTCAGTGGAGCCGTTGTAGGAAATGTTTGGAACGCCTTTGGCTTCGCAAGCGGTTGGGGCACCCCAGGAGTCAGCGTGCTGGGAGATGATGGAGCAGCCACCGTCGATGAGGGCGTTGGCAGCGGTCTTCTCAGCGGTCTCGTCATACCAGGAGTTGGTGTAACGGACTTCCATGGTGACATCGGAAACGATGGACTTGACACCAAGGTAGTAGGAAGTGAAGCCAGAGATGACTTCGGCGTATGGGAAGGCGCCGACGTAGCCGATCTTCTTGGAGGTGTCGGCCTTTTCGGCGATCATGGCCTGGAGCTTCATGCCGGCAGCAACACCAGCGAGGTAGCGGCCTTCATAGATGGAAGCGAAGGCATCGTGGAAGTTGGCCTGTTTGGCAGTGTGGGCCTGGGTGCCGGTGGCGTGGCAGAACTGGACGTCAGCAGCTTTCTTGGCGGAAGCAAGAAGGTGGGATTCGTGACCGAAGGAATCGGCGAAGATTAACTTAGCGCCATCGTCGACCATGTTGTCGGCAGCAGTGGTGCAGCCGGCGTCTTCGTTGACACCAGTCTGGACTTTGCCATCAACGCCTTTGGCGTCGCAGGCAGCTTTGAAAGCATCGATGAAGTTCTTGTCGTAGGTGGAATCTTCACCGTGAAGAGTTAAAAGACCGACTTTCATCTTCTCGGTGTTGCCACCACAGCTGGCGAGACCAGCAATGGCAAGCATGGCGGTGAGTGCTAAGAGTTGTTTTTTCATGTTTCTTTTTCTCCTAAATGGAATCGATAATTACCGGAATAGGAGAATTAAGTCTAAACATCAAAACACAAATCTAACGATTTTGTGACTTCGTAGTGTTGGATTAAGGTCCAACGTAGAGACTTCCCACCGATTAGGGCAATTATACGAAATGTCGATTTAGCGATTCGACACATTGAATATAAACTACGAAAAATGAAAAAACTACAGAATCAAATCATTTTTTTCATGAAAACGGTTACATTTGCCAAAAATCGCGATATTTTCGTAAAGAAATTTATTCGG
>CADBDO010000110.1 GCA_902793515.1 uncultured Erysipelotrichaceae bacterium
GCAAATTGCCTTCAAATTTTCTTCTAGATGAAAGGAGTAAAAATCATGGAAGAAACCCGTAAAAACGGAATGCTCGTCGATGTTGACGAATTCCCAAAATCTTCGGGACAGGCTTTTATCCTTGCTATCCAACACGTCCTCGCGATGTTCGTTGCTTGCATCACTGTCCCACTTATCGTCTTCAGCGGCTACACCACGGCCTCTGGAGCCAATCTTGCCCAGGTCCTTATCGCTCCAACCGTCGTGAGCGCTGGCGTCGGCACCTTGTTCTACCTCTTCATGACAAAGTTCAAGAGCCCAATGTTCTTGGCCTCTAGCTTTGCCTACCTCAGCCCAATGATCACTGCTGTTGGCATTGGCGTCACCGAAACCCAGAAATTACCAAACCTTTGGCTCTTACCAATCGGCATGGCTATGGTCGGTCTCGTTTATGTCATCATCGCTATCGTCATCAAATTCTGCGGAGTCAGATGGCTTAACAAGCTTCTCCCTCCACTCGTCATCGGTCCAGTAATCATGGTCATCGGTCTTGGTCTTGCTGGCTCTGCCATCAACAACCTCAACAACACCGCCAGTGGACCTTACAACTTAGTTCACATCCTTTCCGGTCTTGTCGCTATGATCGTTACCGGCCTTTGCGCCCACTATGGCAAGAAGACCCTTTCCCTCATCCCATTCGTTATCGGTATGGGCGCTGGTTACGTTTTCGCCCTCATCCTCACTCTTATCGGCTACTATGGCGCCGGCAATGAGTACTTCAAGATTGTTGATCTCTCACCAATCGTCAATAACTTCGTCAACGCTGACGGTGGATTCCGTGGATTCCAAGCTTTCCTCGACTATCCAAAATTCCTCTTCCTCCAGGGCGCTGAAAGCCAGCCTCTTAGCTGGTCTGGAGTTGCTCAGGCTGCCATGCTCTTCATCCCAGTCTCCCTTGTTACCGTTTGCGAACACATCGGTGACCACGAGAACATGTCTGGCGTTATCCAGAAGAACCTTCTCGAAGACCCAGGCCTCGACCGCACCCTCATCGGTGATGGCGTTGCCACTGCTCTCTCCGGCGGCCTTTGCGGCGCTGCCAACACCACCTATGGCGAGAACGTCGCCGTCGTCGGTGTCTCCAAAGTCGCTTCTACCAGAGTTATCGCTCTTGCTTGCGTCATCGCTATCCTCCTTGGCTTCATCAGCCCACTCATGGCCATTGTCCAGACCATCCCAGGCTGCATCTGCGGTGGCGTTAGCTTAGTCCTCTATGGCTTCATCGCCAGCTCCGGTGTCAAGATCCTCATGGCCAACAAGATTGACATGGGCAACACCAAGAGCATCTTCGTCGCTTCCTCCATCCTTGTCGCCGGTATCGGCGGACTTGCCATCAACTTCACCATCGGCGAAGTTGGCTTCTCCATCAGCGCTACCGCTGTTGCCATGATCCTTGGCATCGTCATGAACCTCATCCTCAAGGATAAGAAAGAAGATAAGAAACCAGCTGCCTCAGCTGAAGAAGAATAAGGTACAATATTCAAAACAGGAGATTTCCTTTATGAAAGAGTACCCAAACGTCACTTATCTCAATCACCCAGTCTTAACTCACAAGATCGCTATCCTTCGTGATAAGAACACCCCAACCAGCGAATTCCGCACGGTCGTCAAAGAGATCGCCATGATGGAAGGCTATGAGGCCCTTAAGCACGTCGCGACCAAGAGCGTTGAGATCGAAACCCCAATCGAAAAGACCGTCCAGCCGATGATCGTTGGCAAGAAGCTTTGCTTCGTCCCAATCCTCCGTGCTGGTCTTGGCATGGTCGATGGCTTCACCGCCCTCGTCCCAACCGCCAGAGTCGGTCATATCGGTTTATATCGCGATGAGGTCACCCATGAACCTCACGAATACTATTGCAAGCTTCCAGAAGGCATCGAGGACATGGACGTCTTCGTTGTCGACCCAATGCTTGCTACTGGTGGATCTGCTGTTGATGCCATCAAGATGCTTAAGCAGCATGGTGCCAAGAAGCTTCACTTCGTTTGCATCATCGCCGCTCCAGAGGGCGTCGAAGTCTTCGAAAAAGAATTCCCAGACATCCCTCTCATCGTTGGTGCCCTCGACAGACAGCTCAACGAAAACGCCTACATCTGCCCAGGCTTAGGCGATGCTGGCGATAGAATCTTCGGAACCTACAGATATTAATATCTGCCTTAGATTAAAAAATAGGTTGCCTCCCTTCGGAGGCAACCTTTTTTCTTTGCTGTTCAACATCCTAAGAAATGGTTTTTGTGTACCTAAAAAAGCCATTTTAATGTACTGTATTATATTGAAATGACAAAAATAGGTACACAAAACGCCCAGCAAGGCGTTATTTTCTTTCCGCTAATTCTTTGTCCCAGGAAGCGACTTCTTCCTCGGTTGGGATAAAGACATATGGGACGTTGCGGTGCAACCCATTGTAATCAAGACCATAGCC
>CADBDO010000111.1 GCA_902793515.1 uncultured Erysipelotrichaceae bacterium
TCCTCAAGCTCGATAGCGACGGCAGAACCATAGGCGGCTACAAAGAGATCTTAAGGAACGACCAAGTCCTCATGACCGGCGCCATCCTTGAGGATGCGGATGCCGATGAATTGATCGCCGAGGATTCCTCCTTCGTTCTTGATGCCGCCCCTGAGGAGAACACCTTATTCACGGGTTGTTACTACGATGGACAAATCTACACTGGCTACGTCCAAGATCCAAAAGACTCCTTCCAGTGGTGGGGAACTTGGAAAGGACGCGAAGGTCCAACCTATGTCGCTGACATTCTTGAGCACGGAACCAAGAGCACCTGGCAGACGGATCAGTACAAATACGTCGATGATGCAAGAGGCAATTACCTCACAACAAGAGATGGTTTTGATAGAACCAGAGATTTCAAATACAAAGGCGACAGCGAATTCGTCGTTTTGACCGCTGGCGCCGGAAACAAATACTTCAATGAAGATTGGGGCGGTGCCTGCTTCGCTTTCAACTACAAGATCAACAACAGCAAATATAAGACCAGGATCTACATGATCGGCGACAGACAGAAAGAGAACGGCGATATTGAGGAGAATGTCCTTCTCAGCTACGAATACTGGGCTCTTGATAACATCGCTAGCTACCGCATCAGCGGAACCCAGTCAGACCTTTTCTGCATGTACCCTACAGGCAGGGTCAAATATATCTGCTTCAACGCCAAACCAAGCGACTTTACCGAAGGCACTTTCCCATCCTATGTTTCCTTATGGAAAGCGGAGAGAAATCAGTTTGAGAATGAATTCAATGTCATCAGCGATGACAGCCACAACCTCACCAACGTTGTCTATGGCAAGAACAAGTTCACCTTCGACACCAACTTCCCAACCAAGAAGGTCGTAACCACTTCGATCGGTTATGATGCTGGCTGGAGCGTTAAGGCTGTCGATGAGAATGGTAATGTTACCTATCCAAAGGCCCTTAAGGTTAACGGCGGCCTTGTTGGATTCGTTGCCCCAGCAGGTAAGATCTCTTATGAGATCACTTACTTAACGCCACAAATCAAGCTTGGAGCGTTCGCTTGCAGCGCGGCCTGGTTCGTCGTTGCCGGATACTCCATGGTGACCTTCACCCTCGAGATCAAGAAGAAGAGGAAAGAACTCGCCTTGGTTGAGGCCGCTAAAGAAAGCCCAATCGCAACAAGCGAGCCGCTAAAAGAAAAAGAGAGCGAAGCAGTTCCGCCCTCTCAAAGTTAATCTTTGAAGTTCTTAAGGTAGATATCGTAAACGACATTCTTCGGGATGTCGTTTTCTTTTGCCGTCTCTTTGATGGCTTCCTTCGAGGAAAGGGATTTGAGCTTTTCCTTCAAAATCTCTGCGATTTCATCATTTGAGAGGGTTTTTGCAACGGATTTTTGCTTTTCGACGATGATAACCATCTCTCCGATGAGGGTTGATTCATCAATCTCTGCCATCTCTCCGAGAGTGCCTCTGATGTACTCTTCGTGTTGCTTGGTTAATTCTCTTGCGATGACCGCCTTACGGTCTTCACCAAGGATGGAGGACATATCTTTCAAAGTCGCTCCGATGCGGTGAGGGGCTTCGTAGAAGACGATTGTGTCTTCTCTGTTCTTGAGGGATTCGAGTTCTTTCTTTCTTGCGGATGGTTTGCTTGGAAGGAAACCATAGAAGTAGAAGTGGTCCGCTTCTAAACCAGAACCGACAAGGCCGCAGATAGCTGCGCTAGGGCCATTGACGACAGAGACTTTGATGCCTGCTTCGATGCAGCGCTTCGTAAGCCTTTCGCCTGGGTCGCTGACGGTTGGATAACCGGCATCTGACATATAGGCGATCTTCTTTCCTTCTTTTAGAAGGGAGATGATCTTTTGCGAGGCTTCTTCTTCGTTATGCTCGTGG
Source organism: uncultured Erysipelotrichaceae bacterium (assembly GCA_902793515.1). Lineage (GTDB taxonomy): Bacteria > Bacillota_I > Bacilli_A > RFN20 > CAG-826 > UBA4951. Next base: position 1,896 of record CADBDO010000111.1, read on the forward strand.
CAGGAGATGAACTGCTTATCTAAGCCGAATTTCTTCAAAAGGGAGCGGCTGTTGCGAGTGTCTTCGCAAGCGACATAGTCGATCTCTTTGAGCACTTCCAAAGCCCTAGGAGTCATCTCTCCGAGGTTTCCTATTGGAGTGGCAATCAAGTATAGAAGGGGACTGCTCCCGAAGAAATTAAGCTCGCGGTTTATCATTGCGACGATTTGGCTTTCCTTGATGCGAACGGTTCATCAGTTCGTTATATTCTTCGAGGGTCAAGTAAGCGACATCAAGCTCGGCTTTGAGTTTGATGGTCTGGGAAAGGATGTTGAAGGAATCAACGACATAGTCGTTTCCGTTATATTTCACAGGCGTTCCTGGGCGTGGGAAGTTCTTTCTTGCCTCAGTGTATAAATCGTCTTCATAGTTAAGGCAGCAGATGAGTTTGCCGCACTGTCCAGAGAGCTTAGGGATGTTAAGGGTAAGCATCTGGTTCTTCGCTTTCGAGATGGCAATG
>CADBDO010000112.1 GCA_902793515.1 uncultured Erysipelotrichaceae bacterium
GCAAAGATGAGTTCGTCATGGATCTGAAGAACCATCTTGGTCCTATATCCTCCCTTGTTAAGGAAGTCATAGATCTTGACCATCGCGTTCTTGATGAGGTCAGCGGCAGTCCCTTGGACTGGAGCGTTCAAAGCCGCTCTTTTAGCGGCCTCCCTCACCATATAGGAAGGGTTATTGATGTCGCGGAGATATCTCTTTCTTCCGAACATCGTCTTAACGTATCCTTTGGTCTCGCATTCCTCGATGATGGAATTGAGGTATTCCCTGATCTCAGGATAGGCAAGATAGAAGGAACGGATGATGTCCTGGGCTTCTTTGTTTCCGCAACCGATTTGCTGGGCAAGTCCAAAGACGGTCGTGCCGTAGATGATCGCGAAGTTGACCGCTTTCGCACGTCTTCTCATAAGAGGAGTAACCTCTTCGGTATGGAAGATCCTCTTCGCGGTCTCGGTATGGACATCGTGTCCTTCTTTGAAGACGTTGATATAGGTTTCGCATCCTGAAAGGGCAGCGAGGATTCTTAACTCAATTTGGCCATAGTCCAAAGAGAGCAATGAGATATCAGGGTCATCATAGTAGAAGGCCTTTCTGATCATCTTGCCTTCTTCGTCACGAGCGCTGATGTTCTGGAGGTTAGGGGAAGAGGAGGATAAACGACCTGTCGTTGTCTGGGCTTGATTGAAATACGTGTGGATTTTGCCGTCACTTTTGACGTGTGGGGCAAGTCCATTGATATAGGTCGACATGAGCTTCGCATACTTCCTGTATTCAAGAAGCTTCTCGATGATTGGGTGGATGCCAAGCAAATCATTAAGCGCATCGACATCGGTGCTCCCTTTCTTTCTGTCAGGGAGCCCAAGCTTCTCGTAAAGGATGAAAGCGACCTGCTTTGAGCTATTAGGATTGAATGGCTCTCCGGCTAATTTGGTAAGCTCATCTTTCGCGGCGTCTCTCTTCCTTTCGAATTCCTTTCCATAGAAATATAGGTCGTCGAGTTTGAGAGGGAAGCCTTCGTATTCCATGTCGCTTAAGACGATGGAAAGAGGGAGTTCGATATTGCGATATAGGTCAATCGCCCCAACCTCGGTAAGACCGCTCATCATCTTCTCTTCGAGATAGAGGGAATAGTAGGCCATCTGGATAGTGAGGTTAGGTCTAGATGATGAGAGTAAGGACACTTCGTCTTTCGTATCGTCAAGAGCAACCCCAAAGGAGCCATAGACAATCATCGGATTCGATGAAGTGGAGCTGTCTAAGAGGTAGGCGGCCAACAAGATATCGTTCTTGATGCCTTTGAGTTCAATGCCGACTCTCTTAAGCGCATAGATGGAGGCTTTCGCATCATAGACGTTCTTCTTGATTGATTCGTCTTCAAGGATTTTCTTTAAAGCCTCATCTTTGATGAGGTTCTCTTCGGAGATGTAGTACGCTTTCTCTTTGGTGGAGAGAGATAAGCCGTTAAGGGAAGCGCTATGGTATTCATCGAAATCGATATCTAAAGCGACGCCGATATTCTCGCCAAGTTCAATTCCTTTGAAGGAAGAAACAATCTCAGAGGAAATCTCCCTCTTTGTCTGTTCGCCTTTCTTTTGGCTCGCTGGGAGTCTTGATGGGAATTGTTTTAATTCGTATTTGCGGGCGAAATCCATGACTTCTTGGGCGTCATAACCCTGATAGACGAAGTCGGATAACTGGAATGGAAGGACGGCATCGGTCTTGATGGTGGCTAACTCATAGCACATCCTGCCTTGCTCCGCGCCTTCGATGATCTTCTGGCCGATCTTGCCTTTCATAGTAGGGGCGGCCTCGATGATCTTCTCGAATGATCCGTATTCCTGGATGAGTTTGACGGCAGTGATCTCACCAACGCCTGGAATGCCAGGGAGGTTGTCTGAAGCGTCGCCTCTAAGACCTTTGTAATCGATGATCTGAAGAGGGGAGAAGCCAAACTTCTCGACCATGTTGGCCTCAGTCACCAAATCCATGTCGCTTAATCCTTTACGTAGTAAGGAAATGGAAATGTTCTTGTCGATAAGCTGGAGATAGTCTTTGTCACTTGTATAGACAGTGACTTTCATTCCGACCTTGGATGCCATCTTGGCGACGGTGCCGCAGATATCGTCAGCCTCAATGCCATGCTCTTCATAGCAGACGATATTGAGGACTTTGCAAAGCTCTCTAGAGATAGGGAACTGTTTGATGAGGTCAGGAGGGCAAGGTTTTCTGTTGGCTTTGTATGCTTCAAACTCCTGCTTTCTGAAGGTGTCCCCATCTTTGTCGAAGCCGATGAAGATGCTGTCACCCTCTTTGAGGGAGAAGCGGAATTTGGCGAGCATGTTCGAAAAAGCGAAAACGGCGTTCGTAGGAATACCAGTCTTCGTCGA
>CADBDO010000113.1 GCA_902793515.1 uncultured Erysipelotrichaceae bacterium
AAGGAGAGTTAATATGGCTAAAAAAGTTCAATCCAATTACTACTTCGACTCATTCCCAGAACTCGCCCACTTCTCAGTTGAATGCGGTGAGCACATTCTTGAATTCATGAAGAATTTCGATCATGAGAAACTTTGGGAAATCAAAACTTCCGTCCATGAGATCGAGCACGCCGCAGACAAGAAAAAGCATGCGACAACCGAAAAGCTCATGGAGGAATTCATCACCCCAATCGATAGAGAAGACATCCTATCCCTTCTTACCATGATCGATGACATCACCGACGCTGTTGAAGAGCTATCTCTTAAGCTCTATCTATATGACTTCAAAGAGCTTCCACCTGATGCTATACCATTTATGGAACTCACCCTTAAGTCGCTTAGGGCCACCGAAGAAGCTCTTAAATGCTTCCCTCACTTCCTTGATAAAGAAGTCATCTTCCCGGTTCTTAAGAACGTTATCCGTTTAGAGGAAGATAGCGATACTGAATACATCAGCGATGTATCCGCACTCTATCGCCGTACAGATCTCGATGCCTTGACCATCTACAAACACGAAGCCTTCTATACGATGCTTGAAGAGATGTCGGACAAGTGCCGTGAGGTCTGCCGTTTCGTTCAGACAATCATCTACAAGAACATCTAAGTTCACTAAGCATAACGCCCCCGAAATAACATCGGGGGCTTTTTGATGTATTTCGCGTTGCGAAGCTTCCTTTGGGAGTTCACAATAATAGGGAAGACCTGCTTATAGCAGCTTAGGTTACTGGTAATTATCGTATGAATCGCTTTTTTCGTTGGATTAATGTCCAAGCATATAAACATAACGGGCAACTCCACCGTCAGTGGAGCCCGGCTTATTTAGCCGAGGAAACGGATGACTATTGGGCACTCTGCTCAAAGTCTTCTTTGGTGACTGAAAGCGACGGCCGCCGTTGGATGACCAACGAGCACGCCGTTTTCATTCTCTTCAAGAAGAAGTGGACCAACTGCATCGCGATGAAGAAAGCGAACGGCTATTGCTACTACGCCAACATCGCTAGCCCAACCATCCTTGACCAAGGATTCCTCCGTTATATCGACTACGATCTTGACCTCAAGCTCTTCCCTGACAAGGCCATCAAAGTCCTTGATGAGCAAGAGTTCGAACACCACGCCGTCCTTTACGGATATCCAGATGACCTCAAAGCCGTCATCAAGAAAAGCGCCAAAGACATCCACTCGCTCATGGAAGGGAAAAAGTTCCCATTCGTCGATGCTGAAATCAAACGAATCTACCAGAAATTCCTCGACCAGACTGGGCCGTTTGTTGAATCCTACCAACCAAAGAACAAATAGTTACTATTTGCCTTCTCCTTTAAAACGCCAAAAAAGAGCATATAATTTTTTCGCTCTGAGGTATCGGGCATGAAATTCACTTTTACATCTTCATCTAAGGAACAAACAAGAAAACTAGGCGCCCTCATCGCACCTCTTTTCGTTCCAGCCGATGTTGTTTTGCTCGAAGGCGACTTAGGCGCTGGCAAGACCACTCTTGTGGGTGGAGTTGCCGAAGCTCTTAAGGTCAATGAGGACGTTATTTCCCCAACCTTCAACATCATGAAGTGCTATTTCAAAGGCACCCTTCCTCTCTATCACATCGACGCTTACCGCCTTGAAGGTCAGAACATCGAACTTGGCTTAGAAGAGTTCATCGAAGGCAACGGAGTCACCTTCATTGAGTGGCCTCAATACATCGAACCTCTTTGGCCAGACGAATATCTCGTTATCTCTTTGAACCACAAAGGTGGAGATTCCCGTGAGATTACCATCGAGAGCAATTGCCCTCGTTTAGACAAAATCGTCGAAGCAGTTAAGGAGGCGTTCTAATGGTTTCCTTGCTTTTAGATACCAGCAACACCAACCTCTCAATCGGTTTGGCTAAAGATCACAAAGTCATCGACCAAGTCACCTATGAGGCTTGGCAGAAGCAATCCGAATTCTTAGTCAATGAACTTGATATCCTTCTCAAGAAAAACAACCTCACGAGAAACGATATCGAGAAAGTCATCGCTGCAAAAGGACCTGGCTCATACACCGGCGTCCGTATCGCTTTGACCGTCGCTAAGGTCTCTGCGTTTGCTTTAGGCGTCCCTCTCTATCTCGTCTCAAGCCTTGAGGCTCTTAAGGACGAGAAGGAACCATCAATCTGCCTTATGAACGCCAGAAGCAAGAGATCTTACCTTGGTGTTTACGATAAAGAAAAAATCATCCTTGAAGACAAAATCGCCGACAATTCCGCGGTGCTTTCATATATCAGCGAGCATCCAGAGTACAAAGTCTGCGGCGATGTCGCATACCTTGGCCTTGAATCAAAGCCAACCCATAACCTTGAGATTCTCGCAACCGAAAGGAACCTCGTTAGTGATGCGGTTGCCGCTAAGCCGGTATACCTGAAGGACCTCTACTAGAATGAAGCCAATCCAGATTCACAAAAGCAAAGAAAGCGAACTCCAAAGCATCGCCATGCTTGAGGCGGCTTGCTTCCATGATCCTTGGCCTTTAGAGCAGGTCATCTACGAGTGGAAAGAAAACCCAGTCGCCAATCTCTATAGCGCGACCATCGATGATGAAGTGGTGGGCTACATCGACTTCTTCATCACCTTCGACAGCGCTTCGCTGCGTGGCTAACGAATACCGCAGGAACGGAATCGCAAAGGCTCTCATCGAGAAGATGGTTGAGGTTTGCAAGAAGCAAGCCGAGCCAGTCGAGAACATCACCCTCGAAGTCAGAGAATCAAATGAAGCGGCCATCGAGCTCTACAAAAAGAACGGTTTCAAGACCATCACCAAGAAGAAGCTCTATTACTCCGATGGTGAAGACGCCATATACATGGTGAGGTGCATTTTATGACGAGAATACTAGCAATCGAATCAAGCTGCGATGAGACCGCAGTCGCCATCACCGAAGACGGCAAGCTTCTTTGCAACGTCATCTCCTCCCAAGTGGCCGTTCACGCCAAATACGGTGGAGTCATGCCAGAGATCGCTTCCAGACTTCACTGCGAGAATATCGATGTTTGCCTCAAAGAGGCATT
>CADBDO010000114.1 GCA_902793515.1 uncultured Erysipelotrichaceae bacterium
TTCTCACTTGGTGGATGCTACAGGTTTCGAACCTGTGACCCCCGCCTTGTAAGGGCGATGCTCTCCCGCTGAGCTAAGCATCCAGACATAGAGGCCGCCTAAACGTGCGGATAATAATATATCATTGCGTAGCAACCTCGTCAATTTCATTTTGAACTATCTTCCAGATGCGAGGAAATTTGCCTATTATCTATATTTTCTTTTGATTTTTACTTGGTAGTTTTTGACTAGATTTCACGCGCACTTTATAATGGAACAGCATTGAATTTATAGGGTTAACTACCCTATAGGAAATAAGGAGTCTTCTTCTATGGAAAAAGAGAAAGAGCTTAAGTTTGACAAAGCCTATCTTAAGCGCACCCTTTTGATCGGCATGGCGTTCTTCGGAATCCTGCTTGTTTGGCAGCTTTATAACTCATACTGCTCGCCTATGCTTTCGTTCTTATTCGCGAAGAGCATGTACCCAGAGAAGTACCAGGTCGCCTATGACGCGTTCATGGCCGCTTCCAAAGGAGAGGCATCTACCTGGAACTTAGCTGATTTCAGCGCCTTCAACATGACGAACATCCTTCGTCAGAAATACTTAGGCGAAGAAGAATTCAAAGATGTCCAATGGGTCGTCGGTATTGTCATGGCTCTTGATAATATCGCCGCCTTATTCATCATGCCTATCTTCGGAAACCTTTCCGACAAGACCAAGACCAAGATCGGCAAACGCATGCCTTACATCCTTGTTGGCTCAATCGTCACTGCGATCGTCATGCCGTTCATCCCATTCTTCTTCAATGAAGGCATGGCCGCCACAATCGCCGGTGTCACCGGTTACACCATCGGCATGATCGCCATGATGGTTCTCATCATCGTCTTCATGATGTCTTATCGTTCCCCTGCCGTCGCTTTGATGCCAGATTTGACGCCAAAACCACTTAGAAGCCGCGCTAACGGCTGGATCAACATCGTTGGCTACGTCGGTGGTTTCATCGGTTCAATCTTCGCCATCATCTTCCCTCTTACCAAATACCTTGATGGAACAAGCAAATCCCTCATGATGCTTGAGATTCCATTCATCGCCTGCTCCGTCGTTCTCGTTGCTTCCGTTGTCGTTCTCTTCTTCACCGTCAAAGAGAACAAACTCGCTGAAGAACTCCATAACGATATCGTCCGTGGCGAAGCCATGGGTGAATCGGCTGAGCAAGTCACCACCGAAGGAAAACTCTCCAAGAACAACGTCAGAAACCTCACCCTCATCCTTATCGCTGAGGTTCTCTGGTTCATGTCTCTCAACGCCATAGAGACCTTCCAGTCCAACTACTTCATGTTCCACCTCAACACCTCCTCTGCTGGCGGTGTTGTCATGACCATCGTTTCCGGTGCCGCTTCGATCATCGGCTTCATCACCGCCGGTATCGTCGCTGACAAAATCGGCCGCAAATGGACCATCTTTGCCGGTATCTGCGCTGTCGCAGCCGTTTACCTTGCGATGTCTTTCTATCCGAAAAACGTTCCGGCAGGAGGATATACCTTCGAGAATCCAAATCCTCCGGTCTTCTTCTTCATCATCAGCTTCATCATGGGCTTAGGCGCTTCCTTCATCCATATCTGCTCCTTCCCGCTCGTTACCGATTACTGCACCAAAGAGAAGCTTGGAAGATACACTTCCCTTTACTACGCCGCATCGATGGGTGCTCAGTCTGTCACCCCAATCCTTGGTGGTCTCATCCTCAAACACGCGACATTCTGGAACGCTCTCCCAATCTATAGCACCGTCCTTATGGTCGCTGCGGGAGCCGTCTTCTTCTTCGTCAAAGCCCCACATAACAAAGACACTGGCAAGAACGTCAAAGGCTTAGAAGCTCTTGGAGCGGACGACTAATGCCTGCCATACTAACTCACTACACCTTCGCTAAGTTCGAAGGGGTTAATCCTGAAAGAAAGCATTTCGGCGCTCTCGTTTTAGGTTCGCAAGGGCCTGATCCTTTCTTCTTCTTTGGAATGCTCCCTTGGAAGAAAAGAGAAGGAAGCAAGAACGTTAACACTTTCGGATCTGGGCTCCATAAAAGAGAAGTGACTGCTTTATACATGGCCATGATCGATTACGCAAATAAGAGCGAAGACAAAGAGCTCCTCTTCGATTTTATCGAAGGCATATATCTCCACTACATCTTGGATAGGAATTGCCATCCATTCGTCTATAGCCGCGCAGGCTATAAGGAAGACGATTCGAAAGAAGCCAAATACTATTCCGCTTTCCATACCAAGTTCGAAAGCGCAATCGATATCCTTTACGCCAAAGAGAAAGGCGTCTTCAATGAGAACCCTTCCTTCTCTTTGAAAACCGTGAGCGATGAAGAGCTCCGCAAAATTTCAAAGATGATCT
>CADBDO010000115.1 GCA_902793515.1 uncultured Erysipelotrichaceae bacterium
TTGTGTGTAGAGCTAGCTATATCGAACCAATCACTTCTCTACACACAGCAAGTGTAGAGAATTTTTATTTGGTTCAGAAAGGAGGAAACATATGAAAATCTCTAAGAAAAAGGCCTATGAACTGTGGGAAGCCGCTTTTGGCAGCGAAGAATATGCCGAAGACTTCGATGGTGGGCTAATGTACAAACATGCATATGGCGACCCCAACTATTACGAATATCGTGACGGCCAGAAGATTTATTGTGGTTGGAATATCCACCACATCCTTCCTAGAGCTTGCGGTGGTTCCAACACCAGAGAAAACTTAATTTGCACAAACATCATTACAAATGAGCTCGCGGCAGACAAAATTTCCTACTGGATTGATAGTCACCTTTATCAAGTCAAAAAGATTAAAGGCGCTCATGAATACGAAATAGTGAGAGTCGTATAGCAAAAGGAAAAGACCACATTTCATTCAATGACGAGGATTTGTGGTCTTTTTAAAAGCGTCGCCGTTTTTATTAGACAAAAGAAAACCGGCCATCTAGACCGGTTAGTTTCTTTGTTGGTTGAGAACTATTTCTCTTCCTCGGATTTCTTGGATTGGTTCCTGATCTCCGCGAGAGCTTCTTCTCTAGCCTGTCTCTTGGCTTCTTCGAGGAGGTCGTTCTTCTCTTGATCGCTGAGCATCGATTCTCTCTTGGTCGCGTACATGATGAGGTAAACACCATCAACGACGAAGATAAGGAAGAGAGGGAGAACGATCGTTAAGGCGAAGAGGATTGAATTGTTCTGAAGGGTTCCGATGAATGGACCGTTGAGATCAATGTTCTTCTGCTGATTGGCATTAGGATCGATCGTGACCATGACCCAGATCGAGACAACGAGACAGAAGATAATCACACACACCTCGATTGCGGCGATGATGATAAGAGCTTTTTTGCTGAGAGGTTTATTCATAAAACATTCCTTAAATCGACCCAAAAGGTCGGTGAATGGGCTTTTTTATAAGTTAATACTAGACCATATGTATTAAAATCGCAAATATTTACGCATTTGAGCATATCATTAGGCCTAATTGGATACTCTCCCTATAATGGTGTTATTCACAGGGCAAACATGAAAGACGTTAACAAAAAGACAAAGTGCTGCTGCCACACCTGCTATATCGACGGTGAGGCTTTCCTTTGCTGCGAAGGCGAGGAAAAGAAAGCCAAGAAACCAAGAAAGAAGGTTACTCAAAAGCAGCACGAATAGCCTGGTCAAAAAAAGACCAGGTTTTCTTTTTCCTGGTCCTTAGTCTTTGCAAACGTATTTCTTTATCGCTTCGAAGGTTTCTTCGGATAAGTCGTGCTCGATCTTGCAAGCGTCCCTTAAGGCGATTTTCTCATCGACGCCTAAATCGATGAAGATTTTGCTGAGGATTTTATGCCTTTCATACATCTTCTCAGCGATCTCTTTTCCTTTTGGGGTGAGGATGAGCTGGCCTTTTGGCCCAAGTTCGACATAGCCACCGTTCTCAAGCTTCTTCATGGCGATGGAGACGCTTGGTTTGCTATAGGAAAAAGACTTAGCGATATCGACCGCTCGGATGTCGGAGCTTCCTCTTTCTTCTTGAAGAATGAGGATTCGCTCAAGATAGTCTTCAGCGGATTCATGGGTGACAGACATGCTTCTATTCCTCTTTTTCGGTTGGTATTAGTTTGGGTTTTGGGGGTTATTTTGTCAAGGAAGGCTCCTCGGTGGTTTCTTCCTTCGCTGGTGCTTCTTCTGGCTTTTCTTCCACTGGCTCAGGTTTGACGTAGTTCTTTGGGCGTTCCATGAGGAAGATGAAGGTCAGGGTCGTGGCCTCGTATTTCCACATCTTGAGGGTCCAGCCTTCTTTGAAATACTCATTGGCCTCCTTTAAGGCTCCAGCGTATTCCCTATTTCTAATGAAATAGTAATCGTATTCGACTTTCTTCTTCTTGTTCATAAATCGATTTCCATTAAGACTGGGCAATGGTCGCTTCCTTTGATATCGGAAAGGATCTTTGATTCCCTAACTTTGTTTTTGAGGGAGTCACTTACGATGAAGTAGTCGATTCTCCAGCCGATGTTCTTTTCTCTACTATTGAAACGGTATGACCACCAGGAATACTCGACATCGGTTGGATGAAGATACCTGAAGGTATCGACATACCCTTTGGAGAGGAGGTTTGAGAACATGCTTCTCTCCTCATCGGTGAAGCCAGGGTTATGGTGATTGGAATCAGGGTTCTTTAAGTCGATCTCATTATGGGCGACGTTAAGATCGCCTGTGTAGACGATCGGTTTCTTCTTCTCAAGATATGCGAAGTACTCAACAAGGTCT
>CADBDO010000116.1 GCA_902793515.1 uncultured Erysipelotrichaceae bacterium
CTTGTTCGTCAAAGGTTTGCTTGCTCACTTAGAGAAGCTTATCAACCCTTCTAGCGTTCATCTCCATGTCGGAATTTATCCAAACGTCGATCCGTCTTTGGATAAGGATATCGCTATCGGAAGAGCCGTGAATCTTTCCGAAAGAATTCAGGGCGATTCTGAAATATATTGCATTTTTGACGAGGAAAATGAGAAAAAATCCGTTTTTGAAGAAGAGCTTATCAATGGCTTCAAAGAGGCTTTAAAGAGCCATCAATTCAAAGTCTTTTATCAGCCAAAATACAAAATCCAAGGACCGAAGAACACCTTATCTAGCGCTGAAGCCCTTGTCCGTTGGGAGCATCCAAAATACGGGATGATCTCCCCTGGTGTGTTCATCCCTTTATTTGAGACAAACGGTTTCATTCAGGCTCTTGATTCTTATGTCTTTGAGGAAGTCGCTAAGCAACAAGCGAGATGGAAAGAAGAACTTGGTTTCTATTTGCCGGTCTCTGTGAACGTCTCAAGAGTCGATGTCCATAATCCTAACCTTGAGAAAGTGATTCTCGAGGCGGTTGATAGATGTGGTGTCCCTCATGACAAATACTATTTGGAAATTACCGAAAGCGCATATTCCCAAGATAAGCAGGAAATCTTGAACCTCGTCAATTCTCTAAGGGAGAAAGGCTTCTTCATTGAGGTCGATGACTTTGGAAGCGGCTACTCCTCCTTGAATGTCATATCGGAGCTTCCGTTTGATGTTCTCAAAATCGACATGGTCTTCATGAAAAAGATCGATGAACATCCAATGAACAAAGACATCGTTAAGATGGTTTTGGCCTTATGTAAAAGATTTGGGGTCACAAGCGTTGTCGAAGGCGTTGAGACCGAAGAGCATTATCGTTTCCTTAAAGAAAATGGTTGCGATGTCGTGCAGGGATACTATTTCTCAAGGCCTCTCCCATTAAAAGACTTCACCGAACTACTTAAGAAGGAGACCCAAGATGAGCGTTAAGGAATTCTACGTTTCGATCGGTGGCGACTACGATAGAGCTCTTCAAACGTTGATGAACGACGCTTTCATCACTAAGCTTCTCAAGAAATTCGCTGAAGGTAGCTACTATGACGAATTAAGAAAGGCACGTGAGGATAATGACGTGCCTCATACTTTCGCGATAACCCACACGCTTAAAGGTGTTGCGGGCAACCTCTCCCTCTCCCCTATCTACGAGAAAGCAAGCGCAATATGCGAGGCAACGCGTAACAAAAAAGACGGAGTGGATGTCTCTAAAGAGATGGATGAACTCATCGAGACGACCTCTTCCATCATTAAGAAAATCAAAGAATTATAAAAGGGCGTATCTCAAATTGGGAATACGCCCTATTTTTTAATACGTTTTACTTAAGTAAATCGTTTTCGACGATGATCTTCGCATATTCCATGCCAAGCTGGAACATGTCTTTCGCCCAGTAGTGTTGTCCACCAACACCACCATGGTCGACACCGCTAGAGTTTTCATTGACCTGAAGCTTAAGTCCACCTTCGATTTGCCAGGAAGAATTGATGATGAAGTTCATATCGCTTTCTTCGCTGATTTCGGTTTTGGCTTCGTTTAAGAGCTTGATGTCGCCAACGGTAACGCCAGATGGGAGGGAAGCGGAATCAGAATCGCCTTTATCGAAGATGTAGCAGTCGATGAGAGCAATCTTGTTGCCATCTTCTTCTGGAGCGTATTCGCTGAAATCGTCTCTGAATTGACCAAGAAGTCTATCGAAACGTTCTTTGTATTTGGAAGAAGCGCTTCTTTGGGCGTCGTTTTCACCTTGGTGCCATAAGAAGCCTTTGATGGTTGGCTTTCTGCCTTCTTTTTTCTCAATGAGTTTGAGGTTGTTCTCAACAAACACCTTAAGGTGATCTTTATAAAGGTTCGTGTCAGCGGTTAAATCCCAGCTCTGACCAAAGCCACCTGCGCCAAGACCACTACCGCCGAAAGCGGATTTGATGAAATAGATTGGAGCTTCTTCACTGGCGTGATCTTTTAAGACGTAGGCCGCGCCGACTTCTGGACCAAACTGTTTTTCGTCGGCACCCATTCCTAAAACGGTGTCTAAGAATAAGCCAGCCATTTTGTCTTCTTTGTTTGAACCACGTGTGTTGTTCATGTTGAAGGCAGGTCCGCCATAGAAGCTTGTCTGAACTTCAGGGATGCCGTCATAGCAGCACTGCGCATCAGTAATGCCGAGTTCCTCTAAGCCTTCAGCAAGATAACCATGTCCATCATCAAACTG
>CADBDO010000117.1 GCA_902793515.1 uncultured Erysipelotrichaceae bacterium
GATAAGACCATAACGATGGTCATCATCCTCGCCGTCTTCCTTCTTTACCCAAAGAACGAGAAAGCAATCGAATTCTTCCCTAATACCTTCATGTTAAGGAAGCCATGGAATGAGCCGGTGAAACGCAAATTCTTTGAGGAGACGTCCATTCATTCCCTCGATTTCAAGATCATCGCCATCATGACGATCGCCTATACCCTTCTTGGCGTGGCTGTCGCGAGCGTCCTTGGCATTTCCTATCAGAACAACGCGTTCGATGAGGCTGGCGAATCCGCTAAGCAATATGCGAACGCGGTCACCTACGTCGTCGATGGGGATGAGGTCAATCTTTGGATTGCCCACTCCGAGGAAATCCACCAGAACCCAAACGCTTACGGATACGCGAACACATTCGCTGGCTTAGAGTCGATCAAGATCTCAAACGAAAAGGTCTTGGATGTCTATGTCTTCACGACCGACGGCACGACTGTCCTCGATCTCAAGTTTGGCATGGACTATCTTGGCAAGCCTCTCCCTCACGGAGATGAATATGAAGAATTCATGAAGAATGACGCGATTGAGACTTACGTCATCCATAATGGCGAGCACGGAAACTTCTTCAGTTACTATTGCCCAATCAAAGATGGCGCTGGAAATACGGTCGCTTATGCGGTCGCGAACATCGACGCCTCGATGATCAACGTCCAGGTCTTCTCCAATGCCGTCAAGGTTCTTGCCATTGAGGCTTTCGTCTTCTTGATTGGCGGCGCCGTCCTCATCCATAACATCAGATACTTCTTCATCGTTCCTCTTAAGATCGTCGATTCCGAAATCCGCGCTTACGAAGCCATCGGTCCAAAGAAGTGGCTCACAAGCAAAGCAAGAAAAGGCCTTGTCAAACTTAGGGGCAAGGACGAAATCTCCAACCTCTCTTCGCTTAGCCATAGCACGATGGACCTTGCTGCCGAAAGCATCCTCAAGATCGAGGAGCAAGCCGCTAAGCTCATCGCCACCCAAAAAGGCGTCGTCTTCGCCCTTGCTGAAATCATCGAATCCCGTGACAAGTGCACAGCCGACCATACGACCCGTACTGCCATGTACTCAAGCATGATTGCCAATGAGCTCGTCAAAGAAGGCAAATATGCAGACGTCCTTACTGAGGAGTTCCTTGAGAATTTTTCTATCGCCGCCGCTTTACATGATGTTGGTAAGATCAAGATCCCTGATGCCATTCTCAATAAACCTGGCAAACTCACCAAAGAGGAATTCGATGTCATGAAAGAGCACACTCTTGAAGGTGAGAAGATCATTGAGCTCGCTCTTCAGGATATCGGCGCTTCTTCCGAATATTTGACAACCGCTAAGCAGGTTTCTGGCGGCCACCATGAAAGATGGGATGGCACTGGTTATCCTCGTGGGCTTAAGGGAGACGAAACGCCACTATGTGCAAGAATCGTCGCCATCGCTGACGTCTTCGATGCCCTTACTTGCAGAAGACCATATAAGGAACCTTGGCCGTTTGAAAAGGCTCTTGCGACCATCCAGGAAGAAAGCGGAACCCACTTCGACCCAGAGCTTGTCGATGCCTTCATGGCCATCAAAGAAGACGTCCACGCCTTCCTCAATAAGAAGTAAGCGAAAACAAATATTTATCCCTTTCCGTTATGGAGAGGGATTTTTTGTACTACATGTAGTTTCTATAGCAAATGGAAGTAGTAAATAATACTAGATGGCATCTTGATTTTTCCCTATTTCCAAATGTCGAAAAACCCATATAATTATGCCCATGGAAAAAATCGCAATCAGTTCAGAATCTTCCCTCGACCTCAAGAAGGACGAGGCTGCCAAATATCATATACACATCATTCCTTACACCCTCATCTTCGGAGACGAATCCGCTCTCGACGGTGAGTATGGTGCGAAGGAGATTTTCGCCTATACCGCCAAGACCGGAAAGCTTGCTAAGACAAGCGCCATCAACGCCGAAGAATATAAGAGAAGGTTTGAAGGCCTTCTTAAGGATCATGACTATGTCATCCATTTCTCAATCGGCGCCAAGATCTCCTCAACCTATGAGCATGCCCTTGAAGCGGCAGAGTGCTTCGGTGGCAAAGTCCATATCGTCAACACCCTTAACCTCTCTGGCGGCATCGCTCTCCAAGCCATCTACGCTAGAGAACTCATTGAGCAAGGTAA
>CADBDO010000118.1 GCA_902793515.1 uncultured Erysipelotrichaceae bacterium
ACGATGACGGAACCACCTATATCGGAAGCTTCGGCGAAGGCGATAAAGAAACCCTCAAATTCACCGCAAGCAAAGCCGAACAAGCTGAGCTTCTTGCTTATATCGGAGCCTCTTCGACCGTCAACGTCGGAGAAGCCATGTCAGCGAAGTTCAATGGAACCGACCTTACCATCCAAGGCGAGATCACGGTCGATGGATATAACACCACTTGGGCAGAGATCTCTTTAGGAAACGTCAACCTCGTCCAAGGCGAGAACACCCTTGAGCTCACGATGCTTGCAGGCGGTCTCTCTCTTGATTACTTAGAGGTCTATGGCTCCGCGGATACGACCATCGCAACCGTCGCGGCCCCAGCCAAAGAAACCATTGCCATCACCAATACCGAAGAGAGTCTCTCAATCGAAGTGGGGGATACCCTCCAAATCACCTCAGAGACGACTGGGCTTACTTATCTCTCTAGCGATGAGACAGTCGCTACCGTAGACGAAAATGGTCTTGTCACCGGCGTTGCTACCGGACAGGTCAAGATCACTGCCAAGAAAGATGGCATGTATGGCGCTAGAGTCACCATCAACGTCACCCCTAAGAAAGCGGTTGGTGAAATCCAGATCGAAGCCGAAACCGGCGTCACCGAAGAGGGCGCCATCAAAGCTACCTCCCCATGGGGCATGGGCGGAGGCACCCCAGCAAGCGGAACCACTATCTCCACTTGGCCAGCTGGTGAGACCTTAACCGTCACCTTCGAAGCCACCGAAGCCAAGGAGATGAAACTCTACATGACTGGCAAACCAAAGATGAATAGCTCTTACCAGTATGAGGACATGGATCTTGAAGCGGCAGTCAGCCTCAAGTTCAACAACACCGATGTTTCTCTTACTGGCAAAACTCTCCCAGCTCAAGCCTTATCGAGCGGTTTTGGCGCGGATTATGTCCAGGTCGAACTCGGAACCGTCAATGTCACCGTTGGCACCAACACCATCGCGATGACCGCCATTGAAGACGGACCAGAGCTTGACTACTTCTCTCTTAAGCCAATCGCCGCTTAATAGATATCCTTTCAAGGGAAAGGGAGGGCCGAAAGGCTCTCCTTTTTTCTTTTTAGCAATGCAAAAAC
Organism: uncultured Erysipelotrichaceae bacterium; assembly: GCA_902793515.1. GTDB lineage: Bacteria > Bacillota_I > Bacilli_A > RFN20 > CAG-826 > UBA4951. The sequence goes on from CADBDO010000118.1 coordinate 1,115, forward strand.
CCTCGCATTTTTGAAAAATCCCATGCAAATCCGAATGATATTGCCACGAATGGCTCTTTTGTGTAACCTTATGGTTATGCTTATTGCTTCTATCATTTCTATTGTTCTACTTCTCATCAGCTACTTCCTCATAATCATCTTCGGTTTCCGTTTGAAGAATAACCCTTATGAACTCATGACTGCTTCCCCTCGTTGGATCAAGGTGCTCTCCTCCGTCTTTGTTCTGACAGGGGCCTCTCTCGCCGTTGGTGCGCTTGTTATCTCGCTTAGGAAAATCGAGGATCCGATCACACCTGGGATTCTTATTACCGGTGACACCGTCGGTGTTATAGGTTTGCTTTTCCTCTATTTCTTCACCATCCAATTCGAGGCCATCAAAGGAGACTCCGTCTACATCAGAAGGTTCATTAAGGTGAAGGAGATCAAAATCAAGGACATCGCCTTCATCAGCGCCGTGTATAGCGGTTATGTGATTGGTTGCAAAAACGGCACATGTTTTTCAATTTCGGCTACCACCCTCAAGGTTCAAGAACTCATCAAAATGATCGATGGTAGGATGAAAAGTGATAAACTCCTAGATTCCACTCAGCCCGTTTCCGAAGATGAGGAATCCTCTCAAGAATCTAGCTTTGCCAAAATCGGCAAAGAAGTCAGGAACGTGATTCCTTCGATGAAAAAGAATTCGAAATACCTCATGAGAGCCATGGCGGTCATCATCATTGTGGCCATGACCTTTTTGGCGGTCTTCGCTTTCACTAGATCGAATAAGCTCCTCATGATCATCGCCATTGTCGTCGGCTTAGGCTTTTCAATCCCGATGATTTTAATCGCGCCCTCTATGGATAAGCGTTACGACAATGACCTCAAGCAAGACGATGAGTATCTTGGCAAGAAATACCTCCTTCTTTCCAAAGACGTCAAAGGTGCGGCGAAAAGAAGGTTCAAAAACACTCTCGGTGGCCTTATCGCCGCCGCAAGCAGCCTAAC
>CADBDO010000119.1 GCA_902793515.1 uncultured Erysipelotrichaceae bacterium
CAGAACCGGAAGTGAGGTCGCAGAGTGAGCCAATGAGGTCAGCGTACTTACGAGGAGTGGTGCCCTCAGAGGTCATCTTGCCGAAGAGGTTCGCGTCCTTCTCTTTGATGTCGGCAGCGATTGCGGCGCTTAACTCTTCACCAGAGAGATTCTTGTACTTGCCATCAGCAAGGTATTTGAGTTTGAGCTCGTTTGGAGTTCTGTCAAGGAATGGGGTGTGGAATGGGGAGACCACTGGGTCAGCGAGTTCCCAGATTCCGCCGATTGGATCCTTGAAGGCGCCATCGCCATAGACCATGACTTCAACGGTCTTGCCGGTGAGCTTCTTGATTTCTTCCTGAACTTTCATGACGAATGGCATGCCATCGCGTGGGAAGAGCTTGACTCTATCTTCGTCGGCTTTGTTGGAACCAAGTAAGCCGTGTTCGCTGTTGTAGCCGGAACCATTGACGCTATGGGCAAGGATGTCAGAGAGTCCGATGACTTTCTCAGCACCGGCCTTCTTGATGAGCCTGATGGTTCTTGGGGCGGTGTGGATGTCAGCGGCTATGACATTTTTCGTGTATTTGAGAACGGCACGTGGGTCGTTGGCGAGGATGATCTCGCATTCGGCGCCTTCGGCCTCAACGAATTCCTTGTAGTAGCCTGGGTAATCCATTCCGGTGAATGGGTGACGGATAACGCCGAAGAGTTTTCTCCATTCCTCAAGGGTGAAGACATCCTTGAATGGGTCGACGTTCTTCTCATCGAGAAGGTCGAGGCTGATAAGGCCGTTTCCGACTTCATCGCTTGGGTAGCTAAGGACGATGGTGACCTTGCTGGCTCCACGCGCGATACCTTTTAGAAGGAGGCTGAAGCGGTTTCTCGAAAGGATTGGGAAGACGACACCGACGTGTTTCTTTCCTCCGAAGATGCTTTGAATGTCATCTGCGATGTCAGTGACATTCGCATAGTTGCCTTGGGCACGTGCCAAGACGGATTCAGTGACGGCGATGATGTCTTTATCCTCGATTGGAAGATTGTCTTCCTTGCTCGCGGCTAAAACGCTGTCGACGACGATTTTGGCGAGGTCATCACCCTCTCTGATGATTGGGCAACGGACACCGATCGACATGGTACCAATGTTTCTTTTCATGTGGTGTTCTCCTTAAACGGACGAGTTATTATAGACACTCAATAGCCAATTGTTGATAAATATTTGCATTTTCCGCAAAAAAACTTTGGCGGCCTTCATACGAGTTTATAAAGAGGACTTTTTCAATAATTAAGTGGCTGTCTAACTTCTTTTCTATTATAGCCCTTCTTCTATGAAGAAATAATTGTAATTTTCTTTAATAATGGGGCTACGGCTTGTATAATTACACCGCAGTCTAATAAGGAGGACATGTAAGAATATGTCAGTAAAGGTTGCTATTAACGGGTTCGGACGCATTGGCCGTCTTGCTTTCCGCCAGATGTGGGGCGCCCCAGGCTACGAAGTCGTCGCCATCAATGATCTCACCAGCCCAAAGATGCTTGCCCATCTTCTCAAGTATGATTCCGCTCAGGGTCGTTACGCTTTAGCCGATAAAGTCACCTGCAGCGAAGACGGAGCCGAAGAAGGCTGGATCGCCGTCGAAGGCAAGAAGATCCGCATCTACGCCGAAAAAGATGCCAACAACTGCCCATGGGGCAAACTCGATGTTGACGTCGTCCTCGAGTGCACTGGTTTCTATACCTCAAAAGAAAAGAGCCAGGCTCACATCAATGCCGGCGCCAAGAAGGTCGTTATCTCCGCTCCAGCCGGAAAAGACCTCCCAACCATCGTTTTCTCCGTCAACGAGAAGACCTTAACCAAAGAAGACAAGATCATCAGCGCTGCTAGCTGCACCACCAACTGCTTAGCTCCAATGACCAAAGCTCTTAACGATGCTTTCCCAATCCAGAGCGGCATCATGACCACCGTCCACGCTTACACCGGTGACCAGATGCTTCTCGATGGCCCACACCGCAAAGGCGATCTCCGCCGTGCCCGTGCCGCCGCTTGCAACATCGTTCCAAACAGCACTGGTGCTGCTAAGGCCATCGGCCTTGTCATC
>CADBDO010000120.1 GCA_902793515.1 uncultured Erysipelotrichaceae bacterium
GCCGATCTCGTTAACTACGTTAGCGATGGCAGCGCCGACGATGACGACGAAGACTAATACCTAGTCTCCTATGAAGCGGGGTGTAAAAGCCCCGCTTTTTCTTATGCGTTTCGGGTATCTCCTTTGCTTTCTTTACGTTTCGTTCCTATAATGGAATTAACCAAATATGAAATGCAATAAATGCGGGGCCGAGCATCCTAGTTATGCTAAGTTTTGCGCTAAATGCGGCGCACCTTTAGCCGTTGCTCCTATAGCTGTCCCACCTGCTGAAAAAGCAAGCGAAGCACCAGTCAAGGAATCATCCTCTTTTTTCACCAAGGTCAAAGAGTTCATCACGAATCCGGTCTATTCCTCGACCCGTTCGATCGTCCTTTATATCGCGACCGGCGCGTCTACGCTTGTGTGGCTCATCATCGGCCTTGCTGTTGGCTGGACCGCATGGATGTTCCTTCCAATCATCATTCTCGCCATCTCTCTTGGTGGATTCTTCTACGAAGTTAGTAAGATTGGCATCTCTAGCGTAGAGCTCGAGCAGTGGAATAAGGCCAGAGAAAGCAACCGCATCTTCAAGAAACCTATCCAGGATCCTAATAAATTCGGCGCCAAAATCGAATACTGGCATGCCTCTTTCAAACCGAACAAGATGATCGTCATCGTTTCGACCGCGGCGATACTCTTCATGTATCTCCCTCCCATCATCGGCTCATCGGTTCGTTTCGCCACTAAGAACGCTGCTCCTGGCACCAGCCAGAATGGCGGTGGTAGTACCAGAAAATACGTCAGGGAATTCAAAGGCTTCTGGCCAGAGGCTCCATACATCGTCAAACTTCCATCTTGGGAGGGCAAAGTCATTTCGATTTGGGATCCTGTCGGAGGAGGAAGGAAAACCTATGAGACCCCTCTTGCCAAGAGCGTCTACTTTGAAATGGAAATCCAGGTTCAGGAAGGCGATTTTGAGGCCGCTCGTGGTCAGGCCTTAACGGTTGGTTACACCGACATAACCCAGGATTATCACGATAGGACAAAGGCAATGTATTTTGAGATGGATTGGGGCGAAGGCACAACCTGGCACCAGAACCGTTATCACTGCTCTCTCTCCATCTCTAACATGGGTTATAACAACGACTACAAAGACTACACGATTATAGAGTCGTATATGTTCTTCGATTATATAGGTGAATAGAAATGCTTACGAATCGCGCTACTTTGATAATTATTGCCATCCTTGTTGGATCGGCGATCCTTCTAGCGGTTTTCCTTATCGTCCTCGCTCTTAAAGGCAAAAAGAACCCAAAAGCGAAAGTAGGGGCTTTGAAGTTCTTCGCCTTCCTTTTCGCGTTAACCACATCGGCTCTTTCTGTCATGACTCCGCTCGTATATACGAACACAATCGACATCAATCTTACCTATGGTATCTTCACGCCGACGGAAGAATCACCATATTATGTTCGCCTCCGCATCCATAGAAGTAGCCTTGAGGTCGAGAGCATGGGTGTAGGCGAATACTCAAACAAAGAAGTGACCTACAAGCTTGAGAATTCCAATCTCACTTTTGATTACAGCGGCAAAACTTATACCTTTGAAGTCCGTAGCTTTGGCAAACATCTCTATGAGAACGGAGTCAAGGTCTTCCATTATCAGAGAGGAACCGAAGGCTAATGAAGTACTGTATCTATTGCGGCGCCAAACTTTCTGATGATGATGTTTTCTGCATACAGTGCGGCCAGAAGGTTCTTTCTTTAGAAGAGCTCAAGGAAGAAGCTCACAAAGAAGAAAGGGAGAAGGACCTCGAAAAGGAACGCCTCGAAGAGGATGAGAAGAAACGCCTTGAAGAAGAAAAGCGTCAGGAAGAGGAAAGACGCTTAGAAGAAGAAAGGCGTCTTGAGGAACAAAGAAGGATCGAGGAGGAGAAGCGTCTTGAAGAAGAACGCAGGAAACTCGAAGAACAGAAACGCTTAGAAGAGGAACAAAGAAGGCTCGAAGAGCAAAGACGTCTCGAAGAGGAGCAGAAGCGTCTCGAAGAAGAAAGACGCATAGCCGAAGAGAAACGTCTTGAG
>CADBDO010000121.1 GCA_902793515.1 uncultured Erysipelotrichaceae bacterium
GAGTTAAACTCGAAACCCTTATCTTCGTTCTCTCAATCATTATGTTCGGGATCGCCTTGGCGGTCGCCATCATCCTCGTTAACCCTCGTCTCAAGACTTGGGCGAAGCTCGAGAAAGTGGTGGACGAGGATGGAGCCTCATCCTTAAAGAGACCAAAGCCTTTCGTTCTCGCCTTCAGTGAGTGGATCGTCATCTTCCTTGGGGTGCTTTCTTACATCCTCACCGCCCTTTGCAATTACCTAATAATTGGATATTAAAACAACAAAAAAAAGCCCGTTTTGCAGGGCCTTTTTGATAATCAATAATCGGTAAAAACTATTCAGCCTTTTCTTCTTTGGCCTTGATCGACTTGTTGAGAGTGCGATAAGCGCGAGCGGACATCTTAACCTCGACCATCTTGCCATTGATGTTGACTTTGTAGGTCTGGATATTGACATTCCAACGACGACGGGTCGCTCTGACGGAATGGGATCTGTTGTTGCCGCTCTTGCCGCTCATTGGGCCTTTACCGGTAATTGGGCATTTTCTTGACATAGTTTTCACCTCTGCTGCGAGAAATCGCGGATTAAAATATATCACCTATACTAACGTATGGCAAACTTTTTCTCCTTTTCAGAAATTTTCATGTATTTCACCCTCATGGAGCCGGCAATATATGTTAATATATTCGTAACAACAACATGTTCGGAGGGAACATATGAGTACCACATTAGCTGCGATGATTCTCGCTGGTGGCAAAGGTACCCGTCTTCAGGCTTTAACCAAGAAGGTGGCGAAACCGGCCGTCAGTTATGGCGGTAAGTACAGAATCATCGACTTTCCGCTTTCAAATTGCGCCCATAGCGGCATCAATGCCGTGAGCGTCCTCACCCAGTATGAGTCGAGCGAGCTCAACACTTACGTCGGCAACGGCGAGAAGTGGGGCCTTAACGGCGTCAGAAGCGTCACATCCGTCCTCACCCCAAAGCAGACCGAGGAAGGTTCAAGCTGGTACGCCGGCACAGCAGACGCCATCTATGAGAACTTAGACTGGCTCGAGAGAGTCAATCCGAAATATGTCCTCATCCTTTCGGGTGACCATATTTATAGCTGCACCTACAACGCGATGCTTAAAAAGCATATCGACATGGGCGCCGATTGCACGATCAGCGTTTACCCAGTCCCAATGGAAGAGGCTTCCCGCTTTGGCATCCTCGTGACCGACAAAGAAGACAACATCGTCCAGTTCGTCGAGAAGCCAAAGAAACCGATCAGCAACCTCGCCTCAATGGGCATCTACATCTTCACTTACAGCGTTCTCCGCGATTACCTCATCAAGGACCACGCCCTCGAAGATAGCGACCATGACTTCGGAAAGAACATCATCCCAACGATGCTCAAGAACAAGAAGAAGCTCGTCGCCTATACATATGACGGCTACTGGAAAGACGTCGGAACCATCGCCTCCCTCCATCAGGCGAACATGGACCTTCTTCTTTCTGGAGACCCAGAGATCAACATCTACACCGTCCAAGGTAAGAATAAGATTCTTAGCGAAGATATCCACGGCACCCCTCAATTCATCGGCAAGACCGCCAAAGTCAAAGATTCCCTCATCAACCAAGGCTCAATCATCCTTGGCGAAGTCGACCATAGCGTCATCTCGGGCGACGTCGTCATCGAAGAAGGCGCGAAAGTCACGAACTCCGTCGTCATGAACGGTGCCTTCATCGATAATGATGCGGTGGTCACCGATGCCATCATCGGTCCGAATACCCTCATCGAAAAAGGTGAGAAAGTGAATGTCGAGAAAGACGGCATCGCTTTGGTTGTTAACGAAAAGGCAGGTAAAAGATAATGAACAAGATCATTGCCCTTCTCAATTGCCATAACTCCCCAGAGCTTGGCGAGCTCACCTCCAACCGTCCATTGGCCTCAACCTCCTTCTTAGGAAGATACGCCTTCATGGATTTTGCCATGTCGAATTTCACCAATTCCGGCATCCAAAACGTCAACGTCCTTGTCAAAAATCACCAGCGTTCCCTGCTTAAACACATGGGAAACATGATGTCCTGGGTCAATAACACCAAGACCGGAAGAGACACCATCTTCTATAACGAGAAAGGTATCCTCAACCCTGCCTACAACACCGACATCAACAACATCAAAGAGAACGATTGGGTCCTTTATGAGTCCAACGCTTCCCTCCTCGTCTTCCAGGCTCCAGAGGTCGTCGCTTCGATTGATCTCCGCCCATTCATCGAAGAGCACGAGGAAAGAGGGGAGAAGATCACCATCGTCTACAAAGAGATCGATGA
>CADBDO010000122.1 GCA_902793515.1 uncultured Erysipelotrichaceae bacterium
GGGTGGGCCCCGGCTAAGGACGAGCACTTACCTCTATAGAGGAGTTGCTAGCGCTTTTTCGCAGTCCTTTATAAGCGCTTCTTGATACTAGCTTTTCGCTCGGACGATATTATATAGGAGTTATTTCAAATGTGTTAGTCCCATGATAAAAGGCCTCAGTTACGAGGCCTTCTTTAATTATTCTTTGATGGATTTGAGCGCTTTGGCAAGTTGGTCTGGGCAAGAGGTTTCTCCCGTTCTGCTTCCGTGGCATTTGATGCCTTCGAGAAGGGTGATGACCTCATCGATCTTTCTTCCCTCGCATAGACGCGCAACGCCTTGCCTGTTGCCTTGGCAACCTCCGAGGGTTTCGACTTTGACGATCGTGTCTCCCTCGACGGTGATTATCATCTCACGAGCGCAGACGTCCGTGGGCTGGTAATGGACGGTTTTCATTATTTGACGATGGTTCCGTAGATGGTTCCAGCGGCCCAAGCGGCATTGGCTTCATCGGTGTCGATGTGCATCGCAAGANNNNTCGCAAGAGCGTATTTCTCGCTGACGCGGATGACGGTGTCGCCGAAGATGGTCTCACGGCCGGTTCCAGAGATAAGGACGCGGACGATTTCGCCATTCTTGACGCCAAACTTCTCGGCATCGGCTGGGGTCATGTGGATGTGACGTTTGGCAACGATAAGGCCTTCTTTGAGCTCAACGGCTTTGCCGTTAAGTGGGTTGACGAGTTTGATTGGGGCGCTGCCGGCGATGTCTCCGCTCTCACGGACTGGAGCAGCGACCTTAAGGGTTCTGGCATCGGTTCCGCTAACTTCGACTTGGTTCTCTTTTCTTACTGGACCAAGGATAGAGACGTTCTTGAGCATGGATTCTTTGCCGGTCTTTGGGTTGACTGGGCCGACGATGTCAAGACGGGTGTTGCTGGCGAATTGGCCTGGCTGGGAAAGTGGGTTTCTGACTTCGAGTTCAGCGTGCTTTCCAGCAGCGATTTCCTCGTCGCTGAGCATAAGATAATCAAGGGTTTCCTGGGTAACGTGGATGTGCCTTGCGCTGGTTTCGACAATGAATTTTAATTCTTCCATTTTTGGTTTCTCCTCTTTTGGGCAACTAATTATAACTCTTGCGTAGCAAAGAAAAACAAAAAGCACTTCCTTTTTTGCGTATAAAGGACATACAATAGGCACGACAAAAAGGAGGTAGACCTCCGAGGAAATCACCCAGTCAAGATTCGGTCCAGAAGACCTTGAGGCCGCGATCAAAACCCGCGACAGAAAAGCCCTCATTGAGATTTTCGAAACCATTCCTGACGCCGATATCGCTGAAGCCGCTGAAGAGATTGATATCAAAGAGCTTATTACCTTATTTAGGAATACTAAGGCTTCTTTGACTGCGCCTTTATTCGCTGAGTTAAGCCAAGACAAGAAAGAAGAGCTCGTCACCGCCATGAGCGACCGCGAGCTTATCGCGATGATCAATGAGCAATACGCCGATGACGTCGCCGATACCGTTGACGACATGCCTTCTAACCTTGCAAGACGTGTTCTCAAAGCCGCTAGCCCAGACATGAGGAAGGACATCAACCACCTTCTGAAGTATGAAGATGACACCGCCGGCGCCATCATGACCACCGAGTATCTCGAATGCAAAGATACCGCGACCGTCAAAGAGACCATCAATCTCGTCCGTACCAAAGGTAAGGATGCGGAAACCGTCTATACCATCTTCGTCAAAAACAAAGACCGTAAGTTCGTCGGAACCGTCGACTTAGATGACCTTATTTGGTCGGAAGAAGACCAAACCTTAGCGGAAATCATGAACAAAGACGCGCCATATTGTCACGTCAACACCGATAAGGAAGAAGTCGCTAACATGTTCCGTAAGTACGACCTTAACGCCATGGCCGTTCTCAACAAAGACGATTGCCTCATGGGTATCGTCACCGTTGACGACGCGGTCGACGTCATGGACCAAGAGGCTACTGAAGACCTTGAAAAAATGAACGCCATCACGGCCTTAGAGGATTCTTATCTTGAGACCCACCCAGTCTCCATGATGAAGAAATGTGTCCCTTGGATTATCGTTCTTTTGATCCTTGGTACCCTTTCCTCGATGATTCTTTCCATCTTCCAGGATCGACTCGCCGTCCTTCCTGTCTTAGCCGCCTTCATCCCAGTCCTTATGGATACGGGCGGAAACGCTGGAGGCCAGACCATCGCCCTTATGATTCGTGGTCTTGCTCTTAAAGAATTCGAGCCAAAAGAAGCTTGGAAGATTCTCGGAAGAGAAATCAGAAGCGCTCTTCTTATCTCCCTTGCCATCGCTTCCTTCGCCTTCCTCTGGTTCACGATGGAGCAATACACCGGCATCGTCCATAATACCCAAGCCGATATTGCTTGGTGCCAAGATAACGGAGTCGCTTATACCGATGCCCAATGGGGCACTCTCTGGAACGGTCATGTCTGGAGCGTTGGTTTCTTCACCAACGTCATCAAAATCTCCGGAATCGTCGCAGGAACCCTCTTCGTCACCACAATCGCTAGTAAAATCGTTGCTGTTTTGCTTCCTCTTGGAGCCGCTGCTCTTAAGAAAGACCCAGCAATCGTTTCCCAGCCTTTGCTTACGACCATCATCGATGGAACCTCGCTTCTCATCTACTTTGGCATCGCTGAATTACTAGTCCTTCAATTTATTTCATAAACTGATTGATAATAAAAACCGAGGTGAGTATAATTCACCTTGCCGCGGGAATGGCGGAATGGTAGACGCGTACGTTTGAGGGGCGTATGGGGCAACCCGTGTCAGTTCAAG
>CADBDO010000123.1 GCA_902793515.1 uncultured Erysipelotrichaceae bacterium
GCCATCGATGCAGGCGAATTTGGTGACTCTTTTGCCATCTTCTTTGACGAGGGTGAGACGGCATCCTCCACACATTCCAGTGCCATCGATCATGATTGGGTTCATGGAGACTGTGACAGGAATTGAGTAAGGTTTTGCTGTGGAAACTACGAATTTCATCATGATGAGAGGTCCGATTGTGATAACGCAGTCAAACTTCTCTCCGGCCTCTAACATTTCCTTTAGAGGCATGGTGACGTTGCCTTTGTTTCCATATGAGCCATCATCGGTCATGACGATGCATTTATCTGAAGCGTTTTTGAATTCTTCTTCGAGGATCAAAAGGTCTTTGTTCCTGAAGCCGATGATGGAAGTGACTTCCGCGCCAAGGATCAAAAGGTCTTTGTTTCTGAAGCCGATGATGGAGGTGACTTCCGCGCCAAGCTCATGGAGTTTCTCAGCGATTGGAAGAGCGATCGCACATCCGACGCCTCCTCCGATGACGCAGACTTTCTTAAGGCCTTCAACTTTAGTTGCGACTCCTAAAGGACCAACGAAATCAGGGATATAGTCTCCCTCTTCTTTGTGGTTAAGTTTCTCGGTTGTGGCACCGACGATCTGGAAGATGATTTTGACTAGGCCTTTTTCGCGGTCGTATCCAGCGACGGTAAGAGGGATTCTCTCTCCATCGTCTTCAACGCGGAGGATGATGAATTGCCCTGGTTCGGCTTTCTTGGCCACAAGTGGAGCGTAAATCTCCATCTCAGTGACGGTTGGATTAAGAATTCTCTTTGAAACGATCTTGAACATGGTGTTTTGAGGCCTTCGACCTTGTGATTATAACCATTAGGGAAAGTGAATTGAATAACTTCGTTATCTTTAAAGCGGTAAAATGCTCTCGAAATTGAAAAACCTATACCAAAATATGTTATACTTTGGTAACCTTAAGTCATTCATTATGGAACTTTTCCCAACTTATCCTGGCGTTTTGAAAATCGATTGGTTATCAATCGTTCTTATCGCCATCGTCGTTATCTGCGCCCTTACTGGCATCGCTAAAGGAAGTGCCAAATCCTTCTGGGACAACTTCGGCGGAATCCTCGTCGCCTTGATTTCTTTCGTCGTGGCGACGATGCTTTGCAACCTGCTCGCAGAAATGGATTTCACCGAGTCTTTAAAACAGCCGATCCATGGATTTGTCGCAGGACTAGGAGGGGAGGAAGGCGCAGCCCTGATGGATATGCCTCATTCCCGTGAGGAAGTCACTTTGGTCATCACCAACAACCAATATCAGATTCTTGCTTCGAAGATTCCTAGCATCTTCAGTTTCACTTACCCATTCATCGCCGCTTTCATCATTAGCTGCATTCCTGAGGTTCCAACGGAAGCTACCGTTGCCGATAACCTCACCAACGGCATCGTCGCTCTTATTTTCGCGATCGTCATCTTCATCATCGTCTCGATCATCCTTTCAATCATCCTTGGCGCCATCAAGAAGCACATCCGCAAACGCCACAAGGTCAAGAAGCCTGGTGTCATCTCAAGGCTCTTCGGTTTCGTCATCGGCGCTGGTGTCGGTGTCATCTGGGCCGTCATCGTCGTTTGGATTTTCTCCTTTCTTGGAGGAGTCCCATTCTTCAAAGACTTCCTTGCCGAAGTCTGGTTCCTCAACAACGATGAGTACCTCACCATCGGCGAATACCTCTATAAGACCAATTACGTTAATATGCTCATCAGTTGGATCACCTCCCTCTTCTGAGCACAAACCATTTGACATCTTTACTTCTTAGAAGTAGTATTGACACGCTGAGAAAGGATATATATGAGTAGAGAAAAGGTTTTTTTAATTTGCTCTGAATGCCTCTCACGCAACTACAGCGTCACGAAGCGGGAGGACGATTCCAAGCGCCTCGAGATCAACAAGTTCTGCCCTCATTGTGGGAAGCACACCCTCCACAAAGAGAGCAAATAGGGAGATACACTTATGAACCCAGGAAAGTACATGAAAGAAGTGGTCAAGGAAGGCAAGCGCATCCGTTGGCCAAAGCGTGAAGAATTATGGCCTGC
>CADBDO010000124.1 GCA_902793515.1 uncultured Erysipelotrichaceae bacterium
CCTACTGGAAGCGGCAAGACAACCATCACCAACCTCATCAATCGTTTCTACGATATCGAGGATGGCAAGGTCAGATATGACGACATCAACATCAACAAGATCAAGAAGAAGGATTTACGTCGTTCCCTCGGCGTCGTTCTCCAGGAGACAAAGCTCTTCACCGGAACCGTCATGGAGAACATCCGCTTCGGAAACCTTGAAGCCACAGATGAGGAAGTCATCGCCGCGGCAAAACTTGCTAACGCCCATAACTTCATCACCCATCTGCCTGACGGCTATAACACCTTGCTCACAAGCGGTGGAGCTTCGCTCTCACAAGGACAAAGACAGCTCATCGCCATCGCTAGAGCGGCCGTCGCCAACCCACCTGTCATGATTCTCGATGAAGCAACTTCATCGATCGATAGCCGTACCGAAGCCCTCGTTCAGGAAGGCATGGATGCCATCATGAAAGGACGCACCGTCTTCGTCATTGCCCACCGTCTCTCAACGATTAAGAACAGCGACGTCATCATGGTTCTCCAGGATGGCAGAATCATCGAAAGAGGCAACCACGATCAGCTCCTTGCTGAGAAGGGCAAGTATTACCAGCTTTACACTGGAAACGAAATTGCTAATAAGTAAAGCCTAAAGAAAGGCTTTGTGAGCGCTGTAGTTTGAATGTAAACTATCCGTGCGCTTGTTTGTGGAGGAACACCCATGGAAGAAGAGAAACTTAACGACCAAGAACTTGCTAGACGTGCCAAATTACCACGTTATGAAGAGCTTGGTGTCGATGCATTTGGAAGCCGTTATGAATGGAAAGATTCGATCAAGGATCTTCGTGCCAAGTACGGCTCTTTAACCGAAGAAGAACTTGCTGCGAAACAGATCCCAGTCAACGTCGCTGGTCGTCTTATGTCTATCAGACGTATGGGCAAAGCCAGCTTCGTCAACATCAAAGACGAATATGGCAACATGCAGGCTTGGCTTGGACGCGATGTCGTCGGCGAGCATGACTACGAAGTTTTCAAACTCGCTGACATCGGTGACATCGTTGGCTTAGAAGGAACCTTAATGCTCACAAGAACCGGTGAGCTTACCATCCGCACCACCAAGTACACCCACATCACCAAGTGTCTCAAACCTCTTCCAGAGAAGTTCCACGGCTTAACCGACATCGAAGAAAGATGCCGTCGCCGTTACGTTGACCTCATCATTAATGATGAATCCCGTAAGAACGCTTTAACCAGATCCGCTATCGTCAAAGGCATCAGAAACTACAGCGACTCCCTTGGCTTCGTTGAAGTCGAGACTCCTGTCCTTTCCCCAATCGCCGGTGGCGCATCCGCCCGTCCATTCATCACCCATCACAACGCTCTCGATAAGGATTTCTTCCTCCGCATCGCCACTGAGCTCAACCTCAAGAAGTGCATGGTCGGTGGCATTGACCGCGTTTACGAAATCGGCCGTATCTTCCGTAACGAAGGTATCGACAATAGACACAATCCAGAATTCACCACCATCGAGCTCTATCAGGCTTATGGCGACCTCAGCGATATGAGAAAGTGGGCCGAAGGCCTCTTCCATTACATCGGTGAGAAAGTCATCGGCAAAGACACCTATGAGTGGAATGGAAACACCATCGACATCTCTAAGCCATTCGCTTGGATCTCCATGGCCCGGCTACATCATGCAGGCCTTCTTCGATGAATTCGTTGAGCCAACCCTTATCCAGCCAACCTTCATCCACACATACCCAATTGAGGTTTCTCCTCTTACGAAAAAGACCGCCGATCCACGCTTCGTTGATCGTTTCGAGCTCTTCATCGGTGGAACCGAATTCGGCAACGCTTACAGCGAACTCAACAACCCATTCGATCAGGAAGAACGTTTCAAGGCTCAGTTAGCCGCCCGTGAAAGAGGCGACGATGAGGCCGCTGATATCGACTTCAGCTTCCTTGACGCTCTCATCTACGGCATGCCGCCAGCAGGTGGTATTGGCGTCGGTGTTGACCGTCTTTGCATGCTCTTCGCTGAACAATCTACAATTCGTGAAGTCCTCATCTTCCCAACGATGAAAGATGAAGTTGCCGTCACCAAAAAAGACCCTGAAAAGAAATAACGAAAAATGCAAAAATACGTGGCAAAATCCACGTATTTTTTATTTAACCCCTTGTTTTATTTTTGCCAAAAATTGTATTATTTCCGAGTTATTTCAATAAGAAGGAATTTATGAAAAAATCTGCAACTACTCTTGCCGCTCTTGCCACATTAGGAATTTGTGCTTCCTTATGTTCTGGCGCTTAGAACAAAATTGATCAATTCATCCAGGACAAAAATGAATCGTTTCATTCTTTTGCATCGTACCTTGATTTCAGCATTCCACCGAACTTCTACCCCGTTCATGTTTCAAACGACGTTGAACCAAATGGGTGGCATACCCAAGAACGTGGTTATTATGAACAAGGAAAGTTTAATCACTATTCAAGAGTTTATGACGCTTTGCTTAAGAGCTCGGATGATTTAGACACCTACCTCTACTGCTATAGAGTAACTCTTGAACCCTATCAGGTGAGGGATCCTGGATTCTTTGGGATAGGTTCAAATAGCGACGATTGGGCTTTGTATGAGCTTGAAACAACGGTAAATTTCCAAAAAACAATGTCTTTTGGTCCTCAAAATATCCCTGAGTACGAAATTATAAACTACGCTCCGCTAAACGAACCTTCCCAGTGGACCGAAACCATTGGCTTTTCCTATGGAGCAAGCGCAAGCGGCCCAAATGTGTCGATTAGCGCATCGGTAAATTTCAACCACAGCGAGTTGAGCGTAAAGAGCGGCACAAAAACTGGACAGCCTTTGTATAAGACAACTTATTCCTTTAGCCGCCCTGAAAATACCCGCGTCTATTCCGATTACCTGCTTAACGGCGTATATTGTCATGGGATGGTGCTTTTCAGGTATCATTACAACGTGAAATTGATAGTCAATCACAACATTACATACGTCGGAACAAAATGGTATGGGATCCGTAGTGACGCCTCTAAAACAAACTTCGCTTACAACATGATTTATTAGCACAAAATGAACTCTAAGAAGGTTTCCGTAGTAATATTGCTAGGATTTATATCCTTGTCTTCGTGTTCTAAACGGCCGCTTAAAGAGACCGCTTATTTAAACAAGCAAGATTGTGCCATTCTTAGTTTCAAAGACAACCTCTCT
>CADBDO010000125.1 GCA_902793515.1 uncultured Erysipelotrichaceae bacterium
GATATCGATTCCTTTTTCTTTCATGAGAGAGGCGTTTCCGATGACCGTTTCATCGCCCTCCACACCTTCGCCTGGAATGTATTCGAAAGACTTGCTGAGGGAGTATTCGATTCCTCTCTTTTTGGCTTCGGTTACGACCGCTTTAGAGAGAGGGTGCTCGGAATGGGCCTCCACCGCCGCAGCGACTTTTAGGAGAGAGGATTCATCCCCTTCATAGACCTTGATTCCGCGGACGCTTGTCTCGCCTTTGGTTAAGGTCCCGGTTTTGTCGAAAAGGACATAGTCGACCTTCTCAAGTCTTTCAAAGGCCTCAGCGGATTTGATGAGGATGCCATTCTCCGCGCCTTTGCCGGTTCCGACCATGATGGCGACCGGCGTCGCTAAACCTAAAGCGCATGGGCAGGAGATGACAAGGACGGTTATGGCAAACCTTAAGGACAAGGAAAGAGGCGTTCTTGTTGCGGCGACAGGAACGATATTGAGGTTCGTGAGAATCATCCAAACAACGAATGTGATGATCGATAATCCGATAACAGTTGGAACAAATATCAAAGATATTTTATCGGCGAGCCTGGCCATTGGGGCTTTGGATTCGCTGGCTTTCTCAACAAGACCGATGATCTGAGAGATGGTTGTGTCTTTTCCAACTGAGGTGACTTTAAAAGTGAATGAGCCATTCTTGTTGATGGTCGCTCCAATAACCTTATCGCCTTTGGCTTTGTGAATTGGGAGGGATTCTCCGGTGATGGTCGATTCATCGATATCGCCATAGCCATCTATGATGATTCCGTCTGTTGGGATCGATTGCCCTGGTTTGACCACGACCAAATCATCGAGCATGAGGGACTCGGTTTGGACTTCCACTTCTTCTCCGTTCCTTAAGACATAGGCGGTGTCAGGAGTGAGGGCCATGAGGTCGGTGATCGATTCTGTCGTTTTGCTTGTCGCTCTCTTCTCAAAGTATTTTCCGATTGAGACAAAGACGAGGATCATCGCTGCTGCCTCAAAGTAGAGATTCATAAAATGAACCATGACCTGACTGACATCGTTATTGGCCCAGCCAACAATCATCATCGCGTACGAATAAAGACTATATAAAAGGGATATAGAGCTTCCTAAAGCGATGAGGCTATTCATGTTCGGATGAAGCTTGAAAAGACTCTTGAAGCCTGAAGTGAAGTAATTGAAATTGATGATGATTATTGGAATGAGGATGAGGATCTGAAGGGTTACTTCGAGGAAAGCGATCAGGGAGAAGTTAGGGTCATCCATACTTGGCCAACCGCCATACTCATGGAGCATCATGCCTCCCATTGAGACGACCATGAGAATAACGAGAAGGGAAAGAGAAACTATTAAGCGTGTGAGGCGCGCACGCAATTCCTTTTTCTTTTTCTCTTGGATCTTCTTGAGGGATTCGTTTACGAATGGGGACGCGCCATAACCGACTTTGGTGACTGCTTGGATGATGGTTTCGTCACTCACTTTCGACTCATCGAAATCAACGACCATGCTGTTGGCCAAAAGAGAGACGTTGACGCTGTTGACGCCTTCGATTTTGCAGACTGCGTGTCTTCTTCATAGATACCCCCAGGGGGTATTGTAGAACATCTCATAAAGGGTGTCTATCGAAGTGATTTGAATATCCCTCATTGGTAGAGCGCCTTTTTTGTGGATATAATGGAAAACGAAAGGTGGATTGTTTGAATGAAAACATTCCTTAAATACTCCGGCTTCTTAGCTGCTGTCATCGCTGTTGTCGGTTTTATTTTAATGATGACAACCCCAGCATTCGCTTACTTCCCAAAGGATAGCGATCCGCTCTACCTCACCAGCACCCAAGCCTTATTTGGCGAAGATGCATTGCTCGGTCACATTGATGCCGTTTGGTCCGCTACACTTGGTTGGATCCTTGCTATGGTTGGTATTGTCGCCCTTCTTCTTGGCGTCATCCTCCCACTTCTCAAACTTGAGAAATTCGCTGGACTCGTCAACCTCATCGCCCTTTGTGCTTTGGTCATCGGCGGTGTCTTTATCTTCATCTCCCAGCCATGCACCCTCACTTCTACTGTCTTAGGCAATAAAGTTGTCACCACGCCACATTCCAGCTATGGTCTTAACGCCACCTGGATTATCGCCGGTATCCTTTACATCGCTGCCGGTGCTCTTGCTATCCTTCCAGCCGCTATGGATCTCTTCGGCGGAAAAGGAAAAAAGAAGAGAAAATAAATCTTTGATTTAAAAAATAGGAGCTGCGTTGAACAGCTCCTTTTTTTATTTGATTGGTTT